>JAZQRG010000465.1:0-2313 GCA_045629445.1 Mycetocola sp.
CGCCTGCTCGAGGCGAACGGCGAGCTGCCCGCCGAGGAACTGCCGGTGCGGCCGAGCGGTCGGGTTGAGCGCGATGCGGCCGACGAGGTTTTCCCGCGCTATCAGGCTGAGGTCGAGGCTTCACCCACCGATTGGAAGGCGTGGTACCGGCTCGGGCTCGCCTACGACGGGGCGGGTGACCGGCGGCGTGCGCGGGCGGCGATCCGCGAGGCGATCCACCTCTACTCGCGCTGACGGCCAGCCGGACGGGCGTCAGCGGGCTTTCGCGCCTTTCGCTCGGTCGAGAAGGGTTGTTCGCACCCGTGCTCGGCCGAAAAGAGTCGCTCAATCGCGAGCGAAGCAGCCGTTTGTGACCGAGCAGCGCATCGAGCAGCCATTTCTGGCCTACGGGCCCGGTAAGTTCGCCCAGACGGGGCAACTTGTCATTGGCTACATGAGCCATGACCCGCGGAAACCCGGGCGCCATGGTTGAAATGACGCACTCTGTCGCTCATCAGAGGTCGGCACGACAAAGCGTGGCAACTCAGGTGCTGCGCACCGCGCTGAGTGACAAAGTGTGGCAACTCAGCGCAGCGCGAGCCGCAGCGCGCTCAGCGATCACGCGCGAGCGCCGCATCCACCGCCTGCTCGACGGTCTCGTGCCGGAACGTGAACCCGTCGCCGAGGAGTCGCTGAGGCACGGGCTGGTGGTCGACCAGCAACAGGTCGTTCGCGGCATCCCCGAGCAGCAGCCGCAACGCAAACGCCGGCGCCGGGAACCAGAACGGCCGCCGCAGCCGCTTCGCCAGGTGACGCATGAGCGTCGTTGCGGTCGCCGGGGTCGGGCCGGTGACGTTGACCGGACCGTCGAGTTCCGAGCCGAGCAGATGCACGATCGCGGCGACCTCGTCGTCGAGGCTTACCCATGGCCAGTACTGCGTCCCGCTGCCGAGCGGCCCGGCAACGCCGAACCGAGTGAGCAGCAACAGGGGTTTGAGCACACCTGCCCTGTCGAGAACGATCCCGCTGCGCAACGTCACCACCCGGGTGATGTCGTCGACGCGCATCGCTGTGGTCTCCCACTCGGCGGCGACGTCGCTGAGGAATCCCGTGCCGCGCGGGCTGTCCTCCGTGAGCACCTCGCCCGGCCGCGAACCGTAGTACCCGGCCGCTGACGCGCTGAGGAACACGGGCGGCTTTACCTCGGCGCCACGAATCGCGGTGACCAGAGTCGATGTCGCATCGATCCGCGACGACAGCAGCTCGCGCTTGTAGCGTTTCGTCCAGGGCAATCGACCGATGGATGCCCCCGAGAGGTTGATGACGGCATCCGCACCGCTCAGCGCCCGAGGGTCAAGAACCCGCGTGCGCGGATCCCACCTCAACTCATCAGGTGAGCGGGGCGAGCGCCGAACGAGGCGTACGACGCGATGCCCCCGCAGCGTGAGTTCGGCCGTCAGTGCGTGGCCGATGAGGCCGGACGCACCGGCGATGACGATCCGCATTCGGTGATCAGGCGAGGCTGGCTTCGATGGTCAGCGGGATGCCGGCGAGGGCCTGAGAGACCGGGCACGTTGCCTTGGCTTCGTTGGCGATGCGCTCGAAGTCTTCTTCGCTGATCCCTGGCACCGTTGCGCTGACGAGAAGGTGGCTGCCGGTGATGCCGGTGCCCGGCTGGAAGGTGACCGCTGCCGTTGTCTGGATGTTCTCGGGCGGTGACCCTGCCTCCGTGAGCATGTTGGAGAACTGCATCGAGAAGCAGGCCGCGTGTGCTGCACCGAGGAGTTCCTCGGGAGTGGTGACCGAGTCTGAGCCCTCAGCACGGGCCTTCCAGTTCACGGGCAGCTTTGCCGCGGTGGACGAGTCGAGAGACACGGTGCCTGAGCCCTCGAAGAGCGTGCCGTTCCATACGGTGGTTGCTTCGCTGGTCGTAGCCATAGTGTCCTCCAAGAGATCGGATGCGACGGTCTCGCCGCTGCCGACGAGCCTAACCGTTTGCCTTGTTTGGGTCACCCCTGTCACAGGGTTCTGCCGGTCTCACGGAGCGAGTCGGCGACGTCCCGAACGAGGAAGGGCAGACACGCGCACGGGTGCATTACCGTGGAGTCATGGCTGCGACTCTCCCCACCCCGTACGAGGACCTTCTCCGAGACACACTCGAGAACGGCGCACACAAATCCGATCGCACGGGCACCGGGACCCGGAGCGTTTTCGGCCGTCAGTTGCGCTTCGACCTCTCCGAGGGATTCCCACTCATCACGACCAAACGGGTGCACTTCAAGTCGATCGCCTACGAGCTGCTCTGGTTCCTCCGCGGTGAGAGCAACGTGAGCT
>JAZQRG010000466.1:0-2036 GCA_045629445.1 Mycetocola sp.
CCTGGCCGACGGGGCGCCACCTCGGGTTCGAACTCGATCCCGGTGACCTCTCGCATGGCCGTCATGATCTGGCCGACGGAGACACCGTCACCGGAGCCCAGGTTGTATACGGGCTCGATGGGCTCTCCGGCGTCAAGCCTCCGCGCGGCGGCCACGTGCGACAGGGCCAGGTCCGAGACGTGGATGTAGTCGCGAACGCACGTACCGTCCGGCGTGGGGTAGTCCGTGCCGTTGATCCGGGGCGTGCGGCCATCGAGTAACGCGTCGAAGACGAGCGGGAACAGGTTGTGCGGGCTCGTGTCGTACACGTCTGAATAGCCGGAACCGACGACGTTGAAGTACCGAAGCGATGTGTGCGCGAGATCCTGCGCGACTCCCTGGTCGTGCAGCAGCCACTCGCCGATGAGCTTCGACTCGCCGTAGGGCGACTCGGGGTTCTTGGGCGTCGACTCGGTGACGATGTCGGTGTCAGGGGTGCCGTAGACGGCGGCACTTGACGAGAACACGATGCGGCCGACGCCCGCTTCTTCCATCGCTTCGAGGAGCGCGAGGGTCCCCGTGACGTTCTGCGCGTAGGTGTGCAGGGGACGCTGCACCGAGACGCCGGCGTACTTGAAGCCCGCAACGTGCACCACCCCGGTGATCTCGAACCGGCGAAGAGTGTCGAGAACGAGTTCGCGGTCGAGAATGCTCCCCCGGACGAACGGTATGCCATCGGGAACAAACGACTCGTGGCCGCTCGACAGGTCGTCGAGAATCACGGCGCCGATGCCCTGCTCCGTGAACGCGCGAACAACGTGCGCCCCGATGTATCCAGCTCCGCCTGTGACCAGCCAGGTCATGTTGCCTCCTCTGTGGGAGCGCTGTCCGCGCCCCCACAGAGCCTAAGGCACTCACGAATTACGAGCGAAAACCGGCGGATGCCGGAACCACTAAACGAGGAAACGGTACTTGTCGACGGGGCTGGCACGCCTCGCCGGAACGCGGCGGTAGCCGTCGCGATGAAGGGCGATCATGCTGGCGACGGTGGCAACAAGCACCGAGGCCAGGACGAGAATCAACAGAATCATCATGGCAGTAAATCTAGGTATTGCCGTTTACTGCCAACAGTGGCAGAGTTGCCACTGTTCGATACATTTCTGCCAGAAAGAGGCATCCGTCATGCTGAACAAAGTCGCCGTCATCGCACTTCCCGATATGGCACCGTTCGAGTTCGGCGTTCTGTGCGAGGTTTTTGGAATCGACCGTCACGACACGGGCGGCCCGGCCTTCGACTTCCGGATCGTGACCGCAGAGCCAGGCCCCGTGCGCACGAAACTCGGCTTCGACATCGTCGTGCCCGACGGCCTCGACCTCGCGGAGGACGTCGATCTCATCGCGGTCCCGGCGTACGCCGGCAGCAACCTCGACCCGCGCGTCGTGACGCTCCTGCAGGACGCGGAGAAGCGGGGCGCGTGGATCCTCTCGGTCTGCAGCGGCGCGTTCGCCCTCGCGGAGGCAGGGATCCTCGACGGCCGCAGAAGCACAACCCACTGGATGTATACCGACCAGCTCGCCCGCGAATACCCGCTCACCGAGGTCGACCCCGACGTGCTCTTCGTCGAGGACCGCGGCGTCATCACCGGCGCGGGAACAGCAGCGGGAATCGACGCGTGCCTGCATCTCGTGCGCACCGAGCTGGGAGCGGCGGCAGCAAACGCCATCGCCCGACGGATGGTGGTTCCGCCTCAGCGCGACGGCGGACAGGCGCAGTACATTCAGGCCCCCGTTCCCGAACGGCAGAGCGACTCGTTCGCTGCGGTCACCGACTGGATGCTGGAGAACCTCGCCGAGGACCTCACCATCGACGTGCTCGCCGCGAAAGCGCTCATGTCTGAGCGAACCTTCGCCCGCCGCTTTCGGGCCGAGCTCGGCGCGACGCCCGCCGCGTGGCTCAACCGGCAGCGACTGATCCGTGCCCAGCACTTGCTCGAGCGCAGCGACCTGGGCCTCGAGCAGATCGCCGCCGAGAGCGGATTCGGTTCGTCAGCCGTCAT
>JAZQRG010000467.1:0-19922 GCA_045629445.1 Mycetocola sp.
CTCGAGTCGCTGCGAGCGCTCATCGCGACCTCGTTCGAGCCACGGCGGTTCGAGCCGCGCGCCCGGCGCTGACGCGCCCTTCCCGCTCGACACCCGAGTTGTTGCTCGGGCAGAAACGGGGGAAGTCTGCCGAAGACTACGACCGTTTCTGGCCGAGCGCGGCGTGAAGCGACCGTTTCTGGCTGAGCGCTCGGCGGCGGGGGCTAGCTGACCAGCGCCGTGATCGCGACGATGGCGCTCGCGAGGGTCAATATCCCCGCGACGACGAACAGCACGATGTGAACCGTCAGGAACTTTGTTGCCTTGCCGGCGGCATCCCGCGCCCTCGGGTCCTTCACGACGCGACGGTAGAGCGGCGGCCAGACGATGAGGTTGAACACGACATTGGCCAGGAGAAGTGCAATGAGAAGCGGAGAATCCATTAGTCGAACCTACCTCTCGCTGTCTAGGGTTCTGCCGTTCGAACGGCGCGGGAATCACCTTCGCTAGGCTCGAGCCATGACTGATCCGTTGCTCGTAAGCGTTCCAGGCACGACCCTCCGCGAGGCCATCGGCGACATCGACGGTGTCGAGTTCGTCGAGTGGGACTTCACCGGCTCGCCGCCGGCATCCGACCTCGACATGGTCATCACGCCCTATATGGGATCGACCGACAAGCTCGGCGCGCTCTCCGAGGTGACGACCCGGCTCGTTCAGAGCCAGTCGATCGGATACGACGGCGTCGATGAGGTGCTGCCACCTGGCAATGTCTTCGCTAATGCCTCCTCCGTGCACGAGACGTCGACAGCGGAACTGACCCTGGCGCTCGTGCTCGCAGCCCAGCGCGGCATCCCGGACTTCGTTCGGGCCGCAGAAAAGGGAAAGTGGGCACCCGCCCGGCATGAGAGCCTCGCCGACCGCACGGTTCTTCTGCTGGGCTATGGCGGAGTCGGCAAGGCCATCGAAGAACGACTTCTCCCCTTCGAAGTGAACGTCGTGCGGGTCGCGCCCCGCGCACGCAGCGATGAGCGCGGCGAGATCCACGGCATCGACGAACTGCAGGAGCTCCTGCCACAGGCCGACATCGTCATCGTCGGCGTCCCGTTGACCGAGGAGACCACTGGTCTCGTCGACGCGCAGTTCCTCGCGGCAATGCCCGACGGCGCCATGCTCGTCAACATCGCGCGCGGCGCTGTCGCTGATACCGACGCGATTCTCCGCGAAGCCGAATCCGGCCGGCTGCGCTTTGCCCTCGACGGCACCGACCCCGAACCGCTGCCAGACGGCCACCCGCTCTTCGCGCTGCCCAACGTGCTGATCAGCCCGCACGTCGGTGGTGCATCGACGGCCATGATGCCGCGAATGGCGAAGCTCGCCCGAAAGCAGATCGAACGGATGCTGCGGGGCGAGGACCCGGTAAACGTGGTGCTCCGCACCTAGGCTGGCTCCGCTTCCGAGCGGCAGCGTCGAGCTAAGGAAAACGGGCTGAGATAAGGACGGCGACCTCAACACGAGTTTGTGCCTTATCTCACGCCTTCCTTATCCCGGCCCGAACGCGAGCCGTCTTCGGCGAGACGCGATGCCCACTCCCCGATGAGGTCGATCGCGGTAGCAAACTCCGGAAGCGACGGACGGTTGAGGAACGCGTGGTGCGTCTCGGGCAAGACACGTCGTTCGACCGGCGCTCCCGATGCACGAAGCTCAGCGGCAAACTGCTCGCCCGATGCGCGCATGACATCCCGGTCGGCGTCGACGATCAAGGCCGGAGGGAAGTCGGCGAGATCATGCCCGCCAGGGAATGCGAGCCGGTCCGACAGTGCCACCGCTGAGCCGGCGTAGTACCGGTTCACGGCATCGAGAAACAGCGGCGCGTGGGTCACCCGGCGGTGACCGGTCAGCCGCGAGCGCAACTCGGTCGATGGTGCGGGCAACACCGCGTGGAAGAAGCCGTATGCCAGCACCGTTCCAGAAACCGGCGATTCTTCGTCCGCCATGCGCAGTGTTGCCGCGGCCGCGAGGCAGGCTCCGGCGCTCGCTCCTCCCAGCAGCACCGGTCCACCAGCGCGCCCCATCGCCCACCGCACGACAGCAGCGACATCGTCGCCCGGCACCGGGTGTTTCACCGCCGGGCGATGAGTGAACGCTCGCACCTGTGCGATCCCGGGGAGCGAAACGAGCCGGTAATCGACGGTAACGACCGCGATGCCCTTGCCCGCCAGCGCGAGCGCAACGGCGTGCGATTCAGGCTGCTCGAGGCTGCCCCGAAAGAACCCGCCACCGTGCAGCCAGATCAGCACGGGGCCCATCGAAGCGGATGCCGCTGGCTCGTACCAGCGGACCGGAACGTTTCCGTGCGGTCCGGAAACCTCTACCCGCTCGAATCCGAACTGTGCCGTAGCCGCGCGGCCGCGTCGAGACATCACGTCAGCTCCTCGTCGCCTGAGACGGGGTCAGTGTCGATGACCTCACGGAGGAAGGCGACATGACCGTCGAATGCCGCCCGGCCCGCATCGGTGAGCTCCGCCCAGGTGCGGGTACGCCCACCGAGGCCGGGGCCCTTGACCAGCTTGAGGTACCCCGCGTTCTCCAGCTGCTTGAGATGCTTGCTCAGCGTCGGATCGCTGACCCCGAGCGTGTCACGAAGCAGAGCGAACTCGGTGCTGCCGAGGCGGGCGAGGATTCCGCAGACCCGAAGCCGCACAACACCGTGCACCGCCTCATCGAAACGAGCCTCGACCGCCATCAGGCATCCTCCGCAATCGAGCGGGCGAGAGCGCGCTCCATCGCGATTCCGAGCGCAAGGCTTCCGCCAAATGCCACGACCACAAGGGCACCAAACAGCACAGCCGAGTCGGCGAGCGTCACAAGGAACGGACCGAGGACGACGAGGGCCACGACGAATGCCAGCTGCGCCGCGCCGATGGTCAGCGAGCGGCGGTAGACCCACGGTTCCGCGCGGGTTCCGGTGATCGCGGGCCGGAGCATCCCGAGCAGGACCATCGCCACCGCGGCGATCACGAACCCCAGAGACTGCCAGTTGCCGAGGCTGAACGAAAAGACGAACCCCGCGATGCAGAGCGACTGTGCGACGAGGTACCACAGAGGCGCCGTGGTGCGACCGCTGACGACGACACCGTCAGCGGTCAACGCGTCCAGCTGCTCTTGAGCGGTCACCGGGTTGAGGGCATCGTCTCTTTCCATGTCGGCAAACCTACACTTGCCGATGCGGAAAGTCGAGAGCGAATGCGTCGAGCCGGTGGCAATCGGGATCACTCGCTGTGTAAGCTGTGTGGTCTGACCACACCAACGACGGGAGCAGCGTGACGGACGAACCTCGCGCCTGGCGGGTGGTGCTCGAGTCCATCGAGCGCGACCTGCTCGACGGACGCCTGCGCCCCGGCGACCGCCTCCCCGGCGAACGCGCCCTCTCCGCCGACCTCGGTGTCGGCCGCTCGAGCGTGCGCGAGGCACTCCGGGTTCTCGAGGTGCTCGGCCTCATCCGCACCGCCACCGGCTCCGGCCCGAGTGCGGGAGCCATCATTGTGGCTCTGCCCGGCGGCGGGATGTCTGCGCTCATGCGGCTGCAGGTCGCCGCGACCGGGTTCGCCGTGTCCGACATCGTGAAAACGCGACTCGTGCTCGAGACCGCCGTTGCCGCTGACCTCGCCGAGGCGAACCCGCGACCGAGCCTTGAGGCATCCGTCGCCCTGCTCGACGTGATGGAGTCGCGCTCCCTCACCGACGCCGAGTTCCTCGCACTCGACGCCCAGTTCCACCTGTCGCTGGCCGAGGCATCCGGCAACCAGGTGATCGCAGCGACGATGGCGGGCCTGCGCAGCTCGATCGAGAGCTATGTGCGCCAGGGCGCCGCGACCTTGCCGTCGTGGCACGACACCTCGGCGCGGCTCAAAGCCGAGCACCGCGACATCATCGCCGCGATCGCGACCGGTGACCCGGCGGCGGCCCGGTTGACGGTGCACGCCCACATTGCGAACTACTACGCCGAGACCAACCTGCCCACGCATCCAGCGGACGGTTTACGCGAAAGCGTTCCGGATGCCGTGCCGACGGGCACGTAGACAACCCTTTTTGGCAACTCACCCAACACCCCGAGAGAAAGAGGCCCTCATGGTCGAAAGACGAATCCCGAAGGTACGCGACCTCGGGCCGCTCATGCAGTTCAAGAAGCCCGAGTTCAACGCCCGCACCCGCCGGCTCGCTGCAGCGACGAGTATTGCCGACCTGCGCACGATCGCCAAGCGGGTCACCCCGAAGGCACCGTTCGACTACACCGACGGGGCCGCCGAGGGCGAGATCTCGCTCACGCGGGCTCGCCAGGCCTTCCAGGACATCGAGTTCCACCCGTCGGTCCTCCGCGATGTCTCGCAGGTCGACACCACCCGCGAGGTGCTCGGAAAGACGAGCGCGATGCCGTTTGGTATCGCACCGACCGGCTTCACCCGGATGATGCAGACCGAGGGAGAACGCGCAGGCGCGACGGCAGCCGAGGCGGCTGGCATCCCCTTCACCCTCTCCACCATGGGAACGACCTCGATCGAGGATGTCGCCGCGGCAGCACCCGGCGGACGCAACTGGTTCCAGCTCTACATGTGGACCGACCGCGACCGCTCACTCGCGCTCGTAGACCGAGCCCAGGCAGCCGGGTACGACACCCTCATGGTCACCGTCGACACCCCGGTCGGTGGCGCACGTCTCCGCGACGTGAAGAACGGCTTCTCGATTCCGCCGGCACTCACCCCGAAGACCGTTCTCAACGCACTGCCTCGCCCGGCCTGGTGGATCAACTTCCTCACCACCGAGCCCCTCGCGTTCGCGAGCCTCGACCGCTGGTCTGGCACCGTCGCCGCGCTCATCGACACGATGTTCGACCCCACCGTCGGACCCGACGAGGTGAAGTTCATCCGCGAGCAGTGGAAGGGCAAGCTCGTCGTCAAGGGCATCCAGTCGGTCGCAGACGCACGCCTCGCCGTCGAACTGGGTGCAGACGCGATCGTCCTGTCGAACCACGGCGGACGCCAGCTCGACCGCGCCCCGATCCCGTTCCACCTGTTGCCTTCCGTCGTGCGTGAGGTCGGCAACGAGGTCGAGGTTCACCTCGACACCGGCATCATGAACGGCGCCGACATCGTGGCATCCGTTGCCCTCGGCGCCCAGTTCACCCTCATCGGACGGGCGTACCTCTACGGCCTCATGGCCGGTGGACGCCAGGGTGTCGACCGCACGATCGCGATCCTGTCAGAGGAGATCCGCCGCACCATGAAGCTGCTCGGTGTCGCGAGCCTCGACGAGCTCGAGCCGCGCCACGTGACGCAGCTCGCCCGGTTGATGCCGCTCGCGTCGCCGTCGGCAGACGCCCTGGCCGCCTCACAGCGGTAGGACGCAGCGCTTCGGGAGGAAAAACCGCGGGTCCAACGCCCATACCGGGCCGGACCCCCGGATTTTTCTCCCGAAGCCACACCATCAACCGGCCGGGTCAGCGCGCGAACCGCCGGAACGACACCACAGAGCAACACCATCAACCCACAGGGTCAGCGCGCGAACCGCCGCCGCACCCGCCCCGGCAGAGCGCCGATGCCCCACAGCGTCACACGCAGCATCGCCTCGGCCACGATCCCGCCGGTCATCTTCGACTCACCGAGTTCTCGCTCGACAAACGTGATTGGCACCTCGACGATCACGAGCCCCGCACGCTGGGCGTGAAACAGCATGTCGACCTGAAAGCCGTAGCCCTGGCTGTGCACATCCTCGAGACGGATGCTGTTCAGCGCGCGGGCGGTGAACACCCGGTATCCCCCGGTCACGTCTCGCTGCGGCAAACCGAGAAGTACCCGCGCGTATGCACTGCCGCCGCGCGACAATAACTCGCGGTACTTCGGCCAGTTCCTGACGCCACCACCGGGAATCCAGCGGGATCCAAGAACGACGTCAGCGCCGTGATCCGCTGCCGCCAGAAGCGACGGAAGCTGTTCCGGGGCGTGCGATCCGTCGGCGTCCATCTCGACGATGCGGTCGTAACCGCGAGCGAGCGCCCAGCGAAAGGCCTCGCCGTATGCCATGCCGAGGCCATTCTTCGCCGAGCGATGGAGCGCGAAGACCGCCGGGTCGGATGCCGCGAGGTCGTCGACAATCCCACCGGTGCCGTCGGGCGAATTGTCGTCGACAACGAGCACATCGACAGCGGGTGTCGCTTTCCGCACCCGGGCAACGATGTGCGCGATGTTCTCGCGTTCGTTGAACGTCGGGATAACGACAAGCGTTTGTGCCACGTGTGCGTCCTCCCGGGGCGGCGGGCGCCGCGCGACTTCCCAGCCTAATCCGTGAAGGAAGGCAGACGGGAAGTTCGCACGGCAGCCGCCGGGGAGACCAGCTAGCGCACCCCGCTCATGAGCCGGAGTACCGGCTTCGCCATCAGGGCGAGGATGACACCGATCGCGATGGCGATGCCGCCGAGCAGGCCGAAGTACAGCGACTCATTGACGGTGAGGTACCACTCCGCGAGCAGGCCTGAGACGGCCGAACCGAGGGCAACCGAGAGGAAGAACAACGCCACCATCTGCGTCCGGAACGCCTCGGGAGCGAGCTTCGTCGCGACCGAAAGCCCGACTGGCGAGAGCAGCAACTCGGCGACGGTGAAGACGAAGAGGATGCCGATCATCGCGAGGAGCGGAGTGGAGTTCGCTGCCCCGCCGGCGAACGGCAGGAAGAGCAGGAACGCGGCACCCATGATGGCGGTTCCCGCAGCGAACTTGAGCGGCGTCGATGGCTGCTTCGTGCCCCACTTGGTCCAGATCGCGGCGAAGACACCCGACAGGATGATGATGAAGATCGGGTTGATCGACTGTACCCACGACACCGGCATCTCCCAGCCGAACAGGCTGCGGTTGAGTCGCTCGTCCGAATAGATCGTGACGACGGTGAACTGCTGCTGGTACAGCGACCAGAACGCGGCACTCGCGATGAACAGCGGAATGAACGCGACAACCCGTTTGCGCTCGATCTGCGTCACCTGCTTGCTCGTGAGAATCACGACGAAATAGATGATGGCGGATGCCACGGTGAGGCCAATCACAATCGTCACGAGGTTCTCGGCGGTGATGACACCGACGATCACGAGCACAACAATGAGGACGACGGCTGCTGCCGCGAGCAGGCCGTAGGTCAGCCAGCGGGATTTGGGTAGCGGGTCGGGAACGTGGCTCGCGATCGCAGGCAGACGCTTGCGGCCGAGGGAGTACTGGATGAGACCGGCGGCCATACCGACCGCAGCGAGACCAAAGCCGTAGTGGAAGCCGAGGCTCTTCTGAAGCAGACCGGTGAGGATGGGGCCCATGAAGGCACCGAGATTGATCCCGAGGTAGAACAGAGAGAACCCGGCGTCACGACGCGGGTCTTTCTCGGCGTACAGGGTGCCGACGACGCTCGTGGCATTCGCCTTGAGGCCACCCGATCCGACAGCGACAAGGATGAGGCCGATGGTCACCCCGGGGATGCCGGGAATCAGCGCGAGCGCGATGTGGCCAAGCATGATGACGATGGCGCTGTAGAACAGCACGCGCTCACTGCCGAGGATCCGGTCGGCGATCCACGCTCCGAGGATGGTGGAGAGGTAAACGCCTCCTCCATAGGCACCGACGATACCGGCGGCGGTGACCTGGGGGATGCCGAGGCCACCCTCTGCCGCCGAGTAGTACAGGTAGATAAGGAGGATGCCCTGCATCCCGTAGAAGGAGAAGCGTTCCCACATCTCAACGCCGAAGAGGTTGGCCAGCGAGCGTGGTTGCCCGAAAAAGCTGTGATCTTCACGCGCGGAGGTCGGACTAGTGACCTGGCTCATACCTACGACGGTACCCCTCTAACGAGGGCGGTGCGAACTGGCTTTCGCCTCTGAAGAACCGATGGATCGGTTAGGCGCCCGCGAGTTCGGCGAGCACGGCCTCGAGCTGGTCGACGGCCCAGTCGAGGTCCGCTTCCTCGACAACAAGCGGCGGGGCGAGCCGGATGGTAGAACCGTGGGTGTCCTTCGCGAGCACACCCCGCTCCATGAGCCGTTCGCACACGATCCGCCCGGTGGCGAGCTCCGGGTCGATGTCGATTCCTGCCCAGAGCCCCGCTCCACGAACCTCGAGAACGCCCTGCCCGACGAGCGTGCCGAGCCGCTGGTGCAGCCTCGCACCGAGGACCCTCGCGCGCTTCTGGTATTCGCCGCTCGCGAGCATCCGTACGACCGCGCGACCGACCGCAGCGGCGAGCGGGTTGCCCCCGAAGGTGGACCCGTGCTGCCCCGGCTGAAGCACGCCAAGAACCTCACGATCACCGACGACGGCGGAGACCGGCACGATTCCGCCACCGAGTGCTTTACCGAGGAGGTACAGGTCGGGAACGACACCGACGAGGTCGCACGCGAACGTCGATCCGGTGCGCCCGAGGCCGGACTGGATTTCGTCGGCGATGAGCAGCACGTTGTTCTGGGTGCACAGCGTGCGGAGAGCGGGCAGGTACGACGCCGGAGGTACAACGATGCCGGACTCGCCCTGGATTGGTTCGACGAGCACCGCGACAGTGTTTTCGTCGATGGCGGCGGCAACCGCATCGGCATCGCCGTATGGCACGGTGCGGAAACCGGGTGTGTACGGACCGAAATCTGCCCGCGCATCCGGATCGTCGGAGAAACTGATGATCGTCGTGGTTCGACCGTGGAAGTTGCCCGACATCACGATGATGTTGGCCTGGTCCCTTGCTACGCCCTTGACGCGGTAGCCCCACGCGCGCGCGACCTTGATCGCCGACTCGACGGCCTCTGCTCCCGTGTTCATCGGCAGAACCATGTCTTTGCCGCTGAGTTCGGCGAGGGCCTCGGCAAACGAGCCAAGCTGGTCGTTGTAGAAGGCCCGGCTCGTCAGGGTTACCCGCCGCAGCTGGTCGGTCGCGGCGTCGAGCAGGGTGGGGTTGGAGTGCCCGAAGTTCACAGCGGAGTACGCAGCGAGGCAATCGAGGTATCGCTTGCCTTCGACGTCGGTGACCCAGGCGCCGGCAGCGGATGCCACGACCACCTCGAGCGGGTGATAGTTGTGGGCGACGAACTCTTCTTCGCTCGCGATGACCCGTTGCGCTTCCGCCGTCATCACGTTCAGTCCTTCATTCACTGTGCTCATGATCTCCGCAGCTCCAGGGTGCAGCACTTCACTCCGCCGCCACCGAGCAGCAGCTCGGAGAGATCGACGCCGATGGGGTTATAGCCTCGCTCGCGCAGTTGACGCTCGAAACCGACAGCGCGCGACGCGATGACGACGTTGTATCCGTCCGAGATCGAGTTGAGGCCGAGGATCGACGCGTCCTCCTCACTGACGATGAGAGCATCCGGGTATCGGTCCTGAAGGATGAGGAGCGATTTGGCGTCGAATGCGCTGGGGAGATAGGCGATGTTGGCGTTCGCGTCTCCGGTGACCGGGTCGAGCACCGCGATCGCCGTGTCGAGGTGGTAGAAGTTCGGGTTCACGAGGTTCAACGTGACAACCTCGCGCCCGAAAAGCTCCGCGACCTCGCTGTGGCTCTTCGACTCGCTGCGGAATCCGGTGCCGGCGAGGATCGTGTCGCCGACGAGCAGGAAGTCACCCTCCCCCTCGTTGATGTTCTCCGGCACCCGGACGTCGAACCCGTTGGAGCGGAACCAGTCCATATATGCGGGACCCTCAGGCATCCGTTCGGGGAACGTGAAACTCGCACCGTATGCGATGTTGTCGATGACGAACCCGCCGTTGGCCGAGTAGACCATGTCTGGCAGTCCCTCGATCGGATCGATCAGTGAAACGTCGTGCCCGAGACCGATGTAGGTGTCGTAGAGGACCTGCCACTGGGCGAGAGCCTTCTGTGTGTCCGTGGGGTTTGTCGGCTCCATCCACGGATTGATCTTGTACGACACGGTGAAGAATTCCGGCCGGCACATGAGGTAACTGCGGGTCGTTGGCACACGCGCCCCCGTCTGTCCCGCCGTCAGGGTGTCGATGTTCGTCATGCTGATCTCCGTCACGAAGAAGCGGCGGACGGTGTCCAGGTAGGCCCGCAGCTCGTCGAGAACGATCCGGAGGGCACGCCGTAGTCCCAGTGTTGCACGCAGCCAACAGATCATGTGGACAGTTCGGCGCACGAATGCTGCGTGGATTTCGACCCCCACGCAAAATACTGTCGTATACTGCCGCCATGGACAACCTCGATCGCGGCATTATCGATCTGTTGAGACAAAATGCCCGCGCCGGATACGGCGACATCGGGCAGGAAGTGGGCCTGTCTGCCTCTGCGGTCAAGCGGCGCGTCGACCGGCTGGTCGCCGATGGCGTGATCCGCGGCTTCACGATCCAGGTGGATCCCGCCGTCGATGGGCTGCACACCGAGGCCTATGTCGAGCTGTTTTGCCGGGGAACGGTGGCACCGGACGAGTTGTTGAAGATTCTTGCTGACGTTCCCGAGGTCATCGACGCTGGCACCGTGACCGGGAGTGCCGATGCGATCGTGCACATGCGGTCGCGCGATATCCCCAGCCTTGAGGCAGCCCTCGAGCGAGTGCGTCATGCACCGCACGTCGATCACACCCGAAGCGCCATCGTGCTCTCGCGGTTGATCTCCCGCACCATCGAGTAGCACCCGCGCCATCGAGCAGGAGGGGAACGCTCTCAGCGGGAGTCCCTGCCCAGCGCCGTTAACCGAAGCAAGGCCACGCCTCCCGATTCCTCGGGATCGCATTGCTGCGTGGCGTGGCCTTGCTGAGTTCGTCGAATCCTGCTCAGAAAGCTGGATCAGACGGGGCTGACATACGGGCTAGATGTTCTTCTTGCCTGTGACTGCACGGAGCAGCCAGGCGATGATTGCCAGAACCAGGAGGACTACGCCGACCCACAGCAGGAAGTTGAGGGACTGCACGAAGCCACCGGTAACAAGAAGGATGATGGCGATGATTGCGACCACTACAAGGAGAATGTTCATGTCTGTGACCGTATCAGCGCGGCCGCGGCGGGTGCTCATTGAGAGGGGGGCCTTGACGTATACAGCCGTTACCTGATAACCGGATGAGAGTTGAGTGATTTTTCGCTACCAAATCTGACATCGTCCGCGGTTCCTCCACAGCTCGATCCGGTGCCGTTGAGCGATACACCGAAGAACGAGGGGAGTACCGATGGTTACCGTCACTCGAGCCGCCGACCTGATCACGGGCAGTGGCCGCACCGGACGCTTTGAGGGCGAAGCACACGGCGCGGGCGTCTCGTTCTTCCTCGTCGACAATGACCCAGGCCAGGGGCCGGTTCTGCACCGCCATCCGTACACCGAAACCTGGATCGTGCAGGCCGGTTCGGTCCGGATCACCGTCGGCCATGAGACGGTCGACGCGAGCCCTGGTGACATCGTCACCGTCCCCGCCGAGACAACGCACAAGTTCGTGAATTCAGGCACAGGGCCACTCCGCATGGTGTGCATTCACGCCTCACCGCGGATGATCCAGGAGAACCTCGAGTAGATCGTTCGAAGAAGGAACGGATGCCGTCGACTGGCGACGTGTTTTGTCGCACCGCACCGACGACATCCGTTCATTGAGCTCCTCACCGCTACTTCTTGACGAAGGCCAGCAGCGCCTCGGTCACCTCATCGGCGTGCGTCCAGAGCAGACCGTGCGGAGCACCATCGATCTCGACGTAGTCGGCGTCGGGAAGGAGCGTCGAGAACGGCCGGCCGGTCGAGTCGATCGGGAGGATGCGGTCGGCGGTCCCGTGCAGGATGAGAGTGGGAATGTCGATCTTCGGAATGTCTGCACGGAAGTCGGTCAGCCAGGTGGGAACGACGGCGGATGCCGCGAACCACGATGATGAGACGGCGACATTCCAGCTGCCGCGGACGGCGGCCTCACTGATGCGCGTGCCGAGGTTCTCGTCGAGATTGAAGAAGTTCGCGAAGAAGTCGTCGAACCAGGCATACCTGTCGGCCTCCGCTGACGCCCTGATGCCGTCGAAGACATTCTGTGGAACACCGGCGGGGTTGTCGTCGGTCTGCAGCAGGAACGGCTCGAGCGACGCAAGGAACGCGGCCTTCGCGATGCGCTCGGAGCCATAGGTGCCGAGGTAGCGACCCACTTCTCCCGTGCCCATCGAGAATCCGACGAGAATCACGTCGCGGAGATTGAGGGTCTCGAGAAGAGTGTTGAGGTCGGCGGCATAGGTGTCGTAGTCATGACCGGTCGTTGGCTGGCTGGACTGGCCGAACCCACGGCGGTCGTAGGTGACGACGCGATAGCCAGCAGTGAGGAGAGCTGCGGATTGCTTCTCCCAGGAGTGGCCGTCGAGCGGGTAGCCATGAATGAGCACGACGGGCTGGCCCGATCCGTGGTCTTCGTAGTAGAGGTTGATGTCCGTGGAATTCTCAGTGCCGACCGTGATGAAGCTCATTGCAATCTCCGATTCTCTAACCGCCTTGTGGCGTTTGCCTGGTTATAGCGATAAGCGAACCACAGGCTACCCAACCTGTCAAGGGCTTTGATATGGTTAGAATATGAACGGACCCGACGTCGCCCCGGACGCATCCCTTCTACTCGACCTCGTGAATTCACGCCTTGAGCTTGCCGACGCCGTCTATGACGAACTTGGCGACGAGGCCGCGGCACGTCAGTGGCTTCGGGAGCACGGCGGAACGGGAAGTCCCGCCGAGGTCGCTGGCGCGAGGCGTGCTCGAGCGGCTCTCGTGCCGTTTCTGCGCGGAGAAGCATCGGCCGCGGTGCTCGAACCCTGGCTGAATGCGATGACGAAGACGGCTGCCGTGACCGATGGCCACCTGGTGTGGACCCTGAGTGTCGATGACGACCTCGCGATTGGCGCCAGAGCCCTCGAGGAGTGGGACGCACTGCAGACCCCGACGGGTTCACGGATCCGACCGTGCGCAAACCCGGAGTGCCAGCACTTCCTCATCGACAACAGCAAGGCAAATTCCCGCAAGTGGCACTCGATGGAGTCGTGCGGAAACCGCATGAAGTCCAGGCGCCACTACGCCCGCACCAGGGCGACCTGAATCTCCGCGCCACTCTCTCGGGCGACGACCAGCGCCCGGTGGCAGACTGTACGGCGGCGCACGAACCCCGCCAGTGGAAGGAACCAGACGTCATGCCAGACGCCCCCGATCTCAGTGGCCTTCGCAGCCTGACCGACGAGTTCACGCGGTTCATGATGTCGTACAAGTTCGGTATCGACGAGATGATGACAAAGATCAACATCCTCAAGGAAGAGTTCAGCCACCGGCACGACTACAGCCCGATCGAGAGTGTGAGTTCCAGGCTCAAGTCGCCGGAAAGCATCCTTGCCAAAGCGGATCGGAAGGGTGTGGAACTGACGCTTCCCGGCATCCGTTCGGGTCTTCACGACATCGCCGGCGTTCGCGTGACCTGCAGCTTCATCTCGGACACCTACAAGATCTTCGACATGATCACGGCTCAGCAGGACGTCACGATCCTTCAGGTGCGTGACTACATCGCCGAACCCAAAGCGAACGGCTACAAGAGCCTGCACATGATCATCGAAGTGCCGGTCTTCATGTCTGACCACGTCGAGCAGGTAAAGGTCGAGATCCAGATCCGTACGATCGCGATGGATTTCTGGGCCACCCTCGAGCACAAGATCTACTACAAGTACAACCGCGATGTGCCTGCACACCTGCTCGCTGAGCTGCGTGACGCCGCGCTCACCGCGAACCGCCTCGACGTGAAGATGGAGCGCCTCCACGACGAGGTGACCGCGCTCCGCAACGTCGAGGGCACCGACGACGGCGTTCTTGACCCCCGTGACATCGGTCGGGATGACGTTCCAGACGCGGTGCTGCGGATGCTCGCTGCCGCACGCGCAAAGGATCAGCTGCGTCCTTAGCGCCGCGATCGCTCGCGTGGAACGCTGCTGACCCCGCCGCGAAAACCGACGAGGAGCACAACGGCGGAGAGCCCGGTGCACACTGTCATGACGGCAGCGGCGGGAACGGTGGACGTCACTCCGAACAGCCCCACGAGGGGCGCTGCGAGAGCGCCAGCGACCATGTTGCTCGCTCCCAGCATCGACGCAGCGGCTCCGGCGCGCAATCCGTGGTTTTTCATCGCGGTGCCCTGGAGCGTTGGCGAAACGACGCCGAAGAGTGTCGTGAACAGGAACAGCGGGATGACAAAGGCGAGGAGCCCCCAGCCGGGAACCAGGAGCTGACCCGTCAGCAGCGTGAGAGCGACCAGGAACAGCCCGACTCCTCCCGCTCGCGCGATGCGAGTGATGTCGACCCGGCCAGCGAGGCGGGCTGTCACCTGCGCGCCGGCGATCATCAGCGCACCGTGCCCGCCGAAGATGAGCGCATACTGCGTTTCGTCCAGCCCGAAGACGCCCTGAAAGAGGAAGGCAGACGACGCCATGTAACTCATCATCGCCGCGAATTGCAGGGCGCCAGCGCCGAGTGCCGTGCGATACAGCCCGTCGCGAGCAAGCTCACGGTAGTCCGTCCTCAGCCCCGCGTTCTGGCGCAGAGCCCGGCGTTCGGGCGGGTTGGATTCGTGGCGCGCGAGCACGAGAAGCGTGGCAAGAAGGATCACGCAGCCATACGCCACGAGCAGCCAGAACAGCCCGCGCCAGTCGGTAAGGCGAAGGAGTTGCGCGCCGATCGCGGGAGAGGCGACAACGAAGACGCCATTGATCAGTTGCAACCTGGCCAGCAGTTTGACCATGAGCGGGCCTTCGGCGCGATCACGCACAATGGCGAGGATGATCACCGCCGTCGCTGAGGCGCCGACGCCCTGCACGGCCCTGAGCCCGATGAGCACCTCGATCGACGGCGCCAGGGCACACCCGGTACTCGCGATTGCGTAAATGACGAGCGCGACCAGGAGTGGCCTGATGCGCCCGACCCGGTCCGACAGCGGGCCGGCAACGAGTTGCCCGACCGCCATTCCGACGAACGCACCCGTCAGCGTGAACTGCACGAGCGCTGGGCTCGTGGACAGATGCCGCTCGATCTGTGGAAACGCCGAGAGGTACAGGTCCATCGTGAGCGGCCAGATCGCCTGGATAAAGCCAAGGGTCAGAAAGAACGAAGCGGGAAGCCGTCGAGTCGCCGATTCGCTGGAGCGGCCGGATAGCTGCGCTTTGGCTCCCTGACGCTCGCGCTGGGGCAGGTTCTGGGCCATCGACATCCTCGGGTTCTGAAACGTTACAGATAACCCTAGTGACGAAGAAGCGACCGACGCACGCGTTGTCGACGCGAACGGATGCCTATGGGCGAAGTTCGGCGAGGAACCCGGTCTCGAGCGCTGCCCAGACGGTTCCGTCTGCCGCGACGGCGATGCCGTGGGGTTCGCTGTCCGGCGTCGGCAGATCGGTCACGGCTACGGTGCCGTCTGCGGCGATGAAGCCAAGCTGGTTGGACTTCCACAGGGTGAACCAGCAGCCCCCCGCCGGGTCGGCGGCGATGGCGTGCGGCTTGCTCGACCGATCGGGCAGCGGGTACTCGGTGAGGACGCCGTCGCGGTCGATCCGACCGATCTGGCCAGCCGCAATCTCGGTGAACCAGGCGGCGGCATCCGTCGCAACGGTGATGCCGACCGGGCCGGACGCGCTCGCTGGCAGGTGCGTGACGGCGACGGCGGAGTTGCCCCCGCGAATGTAGCCAACGGCGTTCGCGCCGTTGAGGGTGAACCAGACGCTCTCCCCCGAGCACGCGATCATCGACGGATTGCCGTGGTCGACCCCGGCGGTGAATTCGGCAACCCGGCCCAGAATGTCAATCCGGCCGATGAGGTCCGTGGTCATCTCGGTGAACCACACCTCGCCCGATGCGGCGGCGGCGATGCCGAACGGCCGACCACCGGCGCTCGGCACGGGAATCTCGGCCCGCACTCCCTCCGGCCCGACGCGAACGATGCGGTTGCGGGCGGCATCCGTTACCCAGATCGAATCCTCGGTGGCCGCTGTCAGGAGTGAGGGGTCTGAACCGTCACCGAGCGGAATGGTTGAGAGAGTGCCATCGGCGTCGCGACGCACGAGCGCCTGACCGCGGATCAGGGTGACCCAGACGGCACCGTCATCGGTGAGCGCGACGCCGTATGGCGCTGCCGCTGCGTCTGAAATCCGGTGTTCAGTGAGGTGCGCTGGCTCGGTCATTCTCCCAGCCTATGCGCCGGATGCGGCGTCGAAACCCTTCTCGGCGTTTGCTCAGAGAGCTTTGTATTGCTACGTTAGGCGCGCCGCACTCCCCCACCGAGAACGAGGACACCATGCCGCTGACGTTCACCCTCGATTCCGAGACGTCGACTCCGCCGTTTGAACAGTTGCGCGTGCAGGTTATCGAGGCCGTGCGTGACGGCAGCCTCGTGCCAGGCGACAAATTGCCGACGGTGCGCACCCTCGCTGCCGACCTCGGCATCGCGGCCAATACGGTCGCCCGCGCCTACCGCGAGCTCGAGCGCGACGACGTCATCGAGACCCGTGGCCGCAACGGCACATTCGTCTCAACGGTCGGCGACCCCACTCATCAGCAGGCGCAGCTCGCCGCCGTTGCCTATGCCGACCGCGTGAAGTCGCTCGGCATTTCGCCCGACGACGCCCTGTCGATTGTGCGCGCAGCCCTCGGCATCCGTTCGTCCTGACACCTTTTCTCACGCGGATGCCGCCGGTCACGCGGGCGAGGATGCCTCGTCACGCACCACCGGATTGCGGATGCCGATAAACGAGACGATCCCGCCGAGGAAGAGCGCGATCGCTGTCGCGACCATGGCGCGGTGGAACCCGGGCAAGTCGAGCACAGTGCCGAGAATGAGACCGGCACACGCGACGGCGACGAGGCCAGCGACCCGGGCAACCGCGTTGTTGACGGCGGAGCCGATGCCGGCCTGGCTCTCGTCAATGGCGCCGAGGATCGCGCTCGTGAGCGGCGCAACGGTGATCGAGAGGCCGATGCCGAAGAGGATCAGGCCGGGCAGCAGCTGGACCCAGTAGTTGACCTCGGAGCCAACGGTGAGCAGAAGCAGGAAGCCGACGCCGCCGACGATCGGCCCGACCGTCATGAAGAGCCGAGGGCCGAGCCTCCCGGCGAGGGCGCCGATGCGACTCGACAGCAGCAGCATGACAAGGGTTGGCGGAAGCGTTGCGATGCCGGCGAGGGTCGCTGGCCAACCCGCAACCTGCTGCAGGTAGATCGCGATCACGAAGAAACCGAAACCGAGCGCGCCGTAGATGAACACCGTCGCGATATTGCCCGCGGAGAAGTTGCGGGAGCTAAAGAGCGACAGCGGCATCATCGGATCGGTCGTGCGGCCTTCCCACCAGAGGAACGCAGCGAACGAGATCACCCCGATAACGAGCGGGGCCCAGACGACCGGGCTCGACCAGCCGAAGCGCGCCTGCTCGATGAGCGCAAAGACCGGCCCGCCGAGGCCGAGCGCGCCGAGGAACGCACCGACCACATCGACGCGCGGCCGGGTCGGTCGAGCGGGCTGCTTCTCCATTTTCATCAGCAGCCACAGGGTCACAGCGATCGGAAGCACGTTGATGCCGAAGACCAGCCGCCAGCTCACCGTGTCGACGAGCAGCCCACCGACGAGCGGCCCGATGATCATGGCCGTTCCCGTCCACGCCGTCCAGGTGCCGATGGCTTTGGCCTGAGCTTGCCCCGAGAACGTCGAGATGATGATCGCGAGTGAACTCGGCACGAGCAGCGCGGCGGTCGCACCCTGGAGCGCACGCACGAGGATGAGGAACTCGGCACTCGGGGCGATGGCACAGAGGAGTGATGTGGCCCCAAATCCGATGAGGCCGATCGCGAGGATGCGAACCCGGCCGAAGGCATCCGACAGCGATCCGGCCAGGAGGATGAAGGCCCCGAGCGTCAGCAGGTAGGCGTCGACGACCCACTGCTGCACCGGCAGGCCGCCACCGAACTCGCGGGTGATCGCGGGAAGAGCGACATTGATGATGGTGCCGTCGAGGAAAGCGACGAACGACGCGAGGATCGCGACGAGCAGCACGATGCGCTGCGTGGCCGAGTCGGTGCGAGGGACGGATGCCATTGCACCAGTATGCGCCGGAGCGAACGCGTCACGGGAGGGGGGTGCTGCGGTTGCTCGTGTCGGCGGCGGTTGCCCGGCCACAAACGGTCGTTCACCGCGTGACCGGACAAAAAGGGTCGCTCATTCTCGCGATGGGCAGCCGATTCTGGCCGAGCAACGCCCGAACAACCGTTTCTGGCCGAGCACGGGCGCCGCTAGATAGCCTCTTCGCTCCACGGGTCGGGGTTGCCGAACCGGTGTGCCGTGATCGAGATGGCCTGCTCGTGCAGGAACGGCAGCAGCTCGATCCGGCCCGACTGGGTCACCGCGCCCGCGTAGATCGCGAGGTCGGGGTTGCCATCCGCCGCTTGCGCGAGCGCCAGGTGCAGCTCCCGCCTGGCCTCAGCACCGCCGACGAGTCGCGCCCGGTGTGCATCTGCGTCGATCGCCGCCGCGCGCTCGATCCACTCGGCATCCGTTTCGACAGACACCGGGATGCCGAGGTCGGCGAGCACTCCGCGAATTGCTTTCGGTAACCCGGATGCCACGCTGAGCGTGAACTTCGACCGCGAACGCATTCCGGAAATCACCACGCGAAGCACCTCACCGAGGTCGGCGTCGGCTGTGGCACGGATCGCGACGGGCACGGGTCGATAGCGGAACAGGTTGCGCTCGACCTCGAGGGCCGATGCGTCCTTCACCTCGCCGTATTCGTTTCCCCAGGCGATGGCATCCGACAGGGCAGACCGGCGGAGCAGATCGAACTCCTCGTACCCAAGTGACGGCTGGGCAGACTCGATGATGCGGGTGACGCGCGAGTCGAGGCCGCGGAGGTGGAGCGTCTTGCTGCTCGAGCCGGAGTCCGGGACCCAGGAGCCGAGCGTCAACAGGTAGTTGGGGCCACCGGCCTTCGCACCAGCACCGACCGCTGAACGCTTCCAGCCACCGAACGGCTGCCGCTGGACAATTGCTCCGGTGATGCCGCGGTTGACGTAGAGGTTGCCCGCTTCGACGGTTGTGAGCCACTCGTCGAGGTCTTCGGCGTCCTGCGTGTGCAGGCCGCTCGTCAGGCCATAGTCGATCGCGTTGACGTAGCGGATCGCCTCGGAAAGGCTGGCCGCGTGCATGACGCCGAGCACTGGCCCGAAGAACTCGGTGAGGTGGAAGTACGATCCGGGGGCGACATTCCCGCGGATACCGGGCGACCAGAGCCGGCCGGTGTCGTCGAGCTGGCGCGGCTTCACGAGCCACTTCTCGCCGACGCCGAGCTCGGTGAGCGCGTGCAGCAGCTTGCCGTCGGCCGGTTCGATGATCGGGCCCATCTGGCTCGACGGGTCGTCGGGGTAACCGACTCGGAGCGAGGTCGCCGCGTCGATGAGCTGACGGCGGAACCGGTCGCTCTTCGCGACCGAGCCGACGAGAATGACGAGGCTCGCTGCCGAGCACTTCTGGCCGGCGTGGCCGAACGCGCTCTTGACGACGTCGGCTGCGGCGAGGTCGAGGTCGGCACTCGGGGTCACGATGATGGCGTTCTTACCGCTCGTTTCGGCGTGAAGTGCGAGCTCCGGGCGCCAGGAACGGAACAGCTTCGCGGTCTCCCATGCGCCGGTGAGGATGACCCGGTCAACGCTCGGGTGGGCGACGAGCTGTTCGCCGAGACCGCGTTCGTCAAGAGAGACGAGGGTGAGCAGCTCCTGCGGGATGCCAGCCTCCCACAGCGCTTCGGCGAGAACTGCGGCTGAGCGTCGGGCCTGGTGGGCCGGCTTCAGGATGACAGCTGAACCTGCGGCGAGCGCGGCGAGCACTCCACCGGCGGGAATTGCGACAGGGAAGTTCCACGGGGGCGTGACTACGGTGAGCTGCGACGGCACAAACCTGGCGC
>JAZQRG010000468.1:0-1798 GCA_045629445.1 Mycetocola sp.
ACCGTGGTCGGGCTGCTCGCGGTCGCGCTGCCGGTTCTGCTTGCTTTTGTCGCGCTGACCACGTGGTTTGTGGTCGGCCGCGCGCTGCGTCCGGTGGAGCAGATGCGCCGAGAGGTCGACGACGTCACGAGCGCGAACCTCGACCGCCGCATCGCCGACCCCGGCTCGCGCGACGAGATCGGGCGCCTCGCGACGACGATGAACCGCATGCTCGACCGCCTCGACGCGTCACAGAAGACCCAGCGACGGTTCATCTCGGATGCCTCGCACGAGTTACGATCGCCGCTCGCCTCCATGCGGCAGTATGCCGAGGTGGCTCGGGCTCACCCCGATCGCGTGAGCGGTACCGAGCTGTCTGACGTCGTCCTCGAGGAGGGCGCCCGGCTGGAGCGGCTGGTGCAGGGGATGCTCGTGCTCGCGAAGGCCGACGAGCGGACGCTCAGCGCGGGCCGCGCACCCGTCGACCTGGATGACCTCGTTCTCGGCGAGGTCCGTCGACTGAAGGACACCACGTCGCTCCGGATCGACGCCGGCGCTGTGGGTCCGGCCAGGCTCCTCGGCGATGCCGGACTGCTCGGTCAGGCCGTGCGGAACCTCGCCGACAATGCGGCCCGTCACGCCGCAAGCACCGTGCGGTTCGAGCTCAGCGAGTCAAATGGACAGGTGCTTCTCGCGGTTTCCGATGACGGCGATGGCATTCCCGAGGCCGACCGTGAGCGGGTCTTCGAGCGGTTCGTCCGGCTCGACGATGCTCGCGCCCGCGAGTCAGGCGGAAGCGGGCTCGGCCTGTCGATCGTTCGCGAGATCGCCGCTGCACACGGCGGCTCCGTCGCTGTCACCGCGAGTGAGCTGGGTGGTGCGCGCTTCGAACTGCGGATGCTGGCGGCATCCGTTTCGCCCGGATAAGGCGCACACTCCGGCCAACGCCGAGAACGGGGCTGTAATGGGTTTCCCCACTACAGCCCCGTTCTCATGGCTAACCGGACGAGCCTGCTAACCCTCTAGCTGTTCCGGCGGACGGACTCACGTCGCCTGACCGCCGCGCCACGGATCAGGACTATCGCCAGCCCGCCCGCGATCACCCCTCCCGCAATCAGAAGCAACATGCCCGGGTTCGAACCCGTCGTTGGCAGGTAGCTTCCACCGCCACCACCGCCGCCACCGGGGGTTTCTTCCCTGGTCACGGTGTTGGTGATTGTCGCATCGACGAAAGCGCCGGTCGCGACGGTGACGGTCACAGCATCCGTCGCTTCGACCTGGATAGCGCTGGTCGACCCGCTCGCTGATTCGGTGACGGTGCACTCCGTGCCCGCGGGGATGCCCTGGAAGACCTGGATGTAGGAATCCGCCGTCGAGCCAGCCGGGAGTGAGAAGGTATCGGTTAGCGCCTCACCACAATCGATATCGAGGACGATCTCGCCCTGGAGCCCTGCAGCATTTCCGGTGATCACCTTTGTCACTCGCAGGCCACCCGGCTGGTAGCCGACAGTGTTGGTGATGGTTGCGTCGACCGTTGCTCCCGGTGGAATGGTCACCGTCACATTGTCCGTCGCTTCGACCAGAACGGTGTCGGTAGAGCCGGTTTCGGTTTCCGTCACCGTGCACTCCGTGTTCGCCGGAATGTTGTCGAAGGTCTCAACGTATGAGTCCGCCGTCGCTCCCGCGGGGATCGTGACCGTATCGATGAGAGCTTCCCCACAGTCGATGTCGAGAACGATCTCACCCTGCAGCCCTGCCGCGTCACCCGTGATGATCTTGGTCACGCTCAGGCTGCCCGGCTGGAATGTCACCGTGTTGG
>JAZQRG010000469.1:0-5424 GCA_045629445.1 Mycetocola sp.
TCGCGCCGAGACGATGCACGGCTATTACACCTTCCAGGACTCGATGCAGGGCGGCCACGACTTCCACAGCATGAGCCACGGCGAATCATTCCTCGCGGTCGCCGAGACCTACCTGTCGAATCCGGGCTTCTACTGCCTCGATGAGCCGGAGGCCGCGCTCAGTTTCAGCTCGACACTGGCGATGATCGGCGTGATTTCCGACCTTGTGGCGAACGGGTCACAAGTGCTGTGCGCGACGCACTCCCCCGTGCTGGCGTCACTCCCCGGGGCGAGAATCTACGAACTCGGCGAGCACGGCATCCGCCGGGCGGAGTGGGACGACCTCGACCTCGTCACCCACTGGAAGTCGTACCTGGATGCTCCCGGCCGCTACCTGCGCCACATTCTGGACTGATTGGCCAGCGCGAGGCGCGGTCACAGCGAGTCGGCGAACCCCGAGCAGACCGGACCGATTGCATCAGCCACATAGTCGGCGAGAGGGCGACGACCCACGCCGTCGCTCGCCCAGACACCGGCGGCCGCCGCTGCGGCGCCGATCACCGCGAAGGCGAGGGCCTGCGCCGGGGGGGCACCGGCCGCTCCCCCGGTTCGCCGCACGACGAAGTCGCGCACCACGGTGCTCTGCTTCAGCAGACGCCGAAGTCCGGATGCCTCGAGGTCATCGCGCGTGCCCATGAGGTCGACCTGGGTGAGTGCCCATGGAACCCGATCATCCGGGTGGGATGCCGCGACCCGCACGATCGCGTTTCTCACGGCATCCGTCACCCGCTCGCTTTCGTTCGCCGCTTCAAGTTCGACGGCGAGGTTCTCGAGGGTTTCGTCGAAATCGACCCAGAGCACGTCTGCCTTCGAACCGAAGTAGTTGAAGAAGGTGTTTCGACTCACGCCGGCGCGCTGCGCAATCTGATCAACGGTCGTCCCGGCATAGGTCTGTTCGAGGAACAGTTCGGCCGCGGCCTCCTCCAGCGTGCGCTTCGATGAGCGACGCGGACGACCGATCTGCTGGTTCTGGTCAGTCATGAGGATCCTTCCTGCAGAAAGCGTACCGACAGCGCTGATACTCCCGTTCGCCGTGCCGGGAATATTCACGCGCTAGAGTCGTTATTAGACCGCGTCCAATAAATCAGGGCGCCGCGCTCACAGCACCTCGCATCGCGCCACATCGCCTCGCCAAGGAATCGACAATGCATCCTTCTCACACCACTCGCGTCCGACGCGTCCTCAGCGCCGTCGGATCGGCCGCTGCCCTTGCCCTTCTCGTCACGGCCTGTTCGACCCCCGCAGCCGAGCAGTCCTCAACCCCGGTCGCAGGCGGAACCCTCACGTACGCGAGTGGTGACGCTGAACCGACGTGCCTCGACCCGCACGTCGGGGGGAACTACCCGCAGGCACTTATCGCCGGTCAGTTCCTCGACTCCCTGGTCTCGCGTGATGCCGACGGCAACGCGATCCCGTGGCTCGCAACCGAGTGGTCCACCTCCGAAGACGGACTGAGCTGGGACTTCACACTTCGGGACGACGTCAGCTTCACCGACGGCACACCGTTCAACGCCGAGGCCGTTAAGGTCAACGTCGAACACCTCAAGGACCCGGCAACGGAGTCATCGACCGGGTATCTCGCGCTCGGCAAGGTGGAGAGCGTCGAAGCAGTATCCGACACCGTTGCGCGGTTCACGCTGAGCGCACCGGACAGCGCCCTCCTCGAATCGCTGTCGATGCCGTGGCTCGCCATCGAGTCACCAGCGGGGATCGCCCGCGGGATGGAGGAAAACTGCCAGGCGCCGATCGGCACCGGACCGTTTATCGTCGACGACTGGGTCAAGCAGGACCACGTCTCCCTCGTGCGCAACGACGACTACAACTCACCGCCCGCCGATGCGAAGCACGCTGGCAAGGCGTACCTGGAGGCCATCGAGTGGCGTTTCATCCCCGATTCCGCGTCGCGGTATGCCGCGCTGCAGTCCGGGCAGGTCGACGTTCTCGACAACGCCCAGCCCGACACCATCGCCGCAGCAAACAAGAGGACCTCGCTCGCGCACATTGACGCCCCGCGTCCGGGTGCTGCAAACCGCATCGAGCTGAACGCCGGTTCTGAACCGTTCAGCGACCCGGCAGTCCGTGAGGCATTCATCCGCGCTGTCGACGTCAACGACGGCATCGAGTCACTGTTCTTCGGCTCAGCTGAGCGCTCGTACTCGCCGCTGTCGAGCGCCGAGTCGGCCGCGTACTCCGATGACTCGCTGTTCACCACAGATCTCGACGAGGCGAACGCGCTTCTGGATGCTGCCGGATGGACCGCGCGGGATTCCGACGGCTACCGGGTCAAAGGCGGCGAGCGCCTCTCTCTCGACTTCCCCGTTTCGACGAACCAGTCGATCCCGGCCGAGCAGTCGCTCTTCGAGCAGATTCAAGCAACGGCGGAGGACGCGGGGTTCGAGGTGAATATTTCACTGCTCGACCTGTCCAGCTGGTACGGCGTTCTGGCCGAGAACGACTATGACCTCGTGAGCGCCCCGTACACGAAGGTCGGCCCTGACGTGCTTCGGATCCTGTATCACTCCGACGGGATCGTCCCTGCGCCGAGCGGCTACTTCGCGAACCTCTCCCAGGTCAGCGATCCCAAGCTCGACGAGTTGCTGACGACGGCGAGCGAGATCTCCGATGAGGACGGACGCGCCCTGCTTTACGAACGGGCACAGGAGATCATCCTCGGTGGATTCCACATCCTCCCGCTGTACGACCAGCAGAACCACTTCCTGCTGGGCACCCAGGTGAAGGATGCCCGCGCGCTTCCGACGGTCTCGACCCCGACCTTCTATGACGCCTGGCTTGCCGGACAGTAATGCTGCGAACCGGTCGAGGGGCCGCCGTACGGCGCGGTGGCTCCTCGTTCGGCTCGGTGGTGCCGTGTTCGTCCTGTGGGCCGTTGCGACGCTCACCTTCTTCGCCATTCGACTGATCCCCGGCGACCCGGCCGAAGCAGTCCTCGGTGGCCCTGGCTCGCAGGCGTCCCAGGAAACCCTCGACCAGGTGCGGCGCGACTATGGGCTGGACCTGCCGCTCTTCACCCAGTACCTTCAGGCCCTTGGCCGTCTGCTCACCGGCGACCTCGGCACCTCGTACGCCCTCAAGCTCCCCGTCGCCGAGCTCCTCGGCGCGCAACTCGGCGGCACACTCGTCCTCGCCCTCACCGCACTTCTCGTCGCCTGGCTTCTCGCGCTCGGCCTGTCGCTGTGGTCGACCGGAGGCGGGCGGATCGCCGCGTCGCTCGGCCACGCTCTCGAACTGACGAGCGCAGCTCTCCCCCACTTCTGGCTCGCCACTGTGCTCATCGCCGTCTTCAGCACTGCCCTGGGCTGGCTCCCCCCGGTGTCCACTGGCGGTGTCGGCGGGATCATCCTGCCGACGGTCACCCTCGCTATCCCCCTCGCCGGCTTCCTCGCCCAGGTCATGCGCGAGACGCTGCTCGACACGCTCGACGCCCCGTTCATCGTCTCGGCGAGGGCGCGCGGTGAAAGCGAGCGAGGCATCCGTTTGCGCCACGCTCTCCGTCACGCGAGCCTGCCGGCCATCAGCCTCTCCGGCTGGGCACTTGGCTACCTGATCTCGGGCGCCGTGATCGTCGAGACGATTTTCGCTCGCCCCGGTCTCGGCCGCACGCTGCTTCAGGCCGTCACCCTGCGCGACGTACCCGTCGTCACCGGCGTTGTTCTCCTCGTCGCGCTCGACTACATCGTCATGACGATCGTGACGGATGCCGCCTCCCGGCTGGCTGATCCACGACTGGCCCGAGCGGAGACCGTTCGATGAGCGAACTCGACCTGAGGACGGCTGCGGCGAGCGCGGCCCCCGTCCGCCGTCGACGACCGAGTGTCGGCGAAGTACTGTCCGGTCTCTTCGTACTCTTCCTGCTGATCGCGACGGTTGCACCGGGCCTGCTCTCACCATTCGACCCGAACGCCATCTCGGCTCGCGACGCCTTCCAGGGTCCCTCGCTCAACCACTGGTTCGGCACAGATGAGTCCGGGCGCGACGTCTACAGCAGGGTGGTTGCGGGAACAGCAACGTCCCTGTTGATCGGGGTTACGGCAACCGCGATCGGACTCGCCCTCGGGCTGGCGCTTGGCGTGCTCGCCGGATTCGGCGGACGAGTGCTCGACTTCACCGTGAACCGCACCATCGAGGTACTCTTCGCGTTCCCGGGGCTCCTCCTCGCTCTCCTCGTCATCGTAATCGCCGGTCCTGGCCCGGTCACAGCGACGATCGCCGTCGGCCTGTCGACGGCACCCGGTTACGCACGGATCATCCGCGGCCAGCTCGTCAGCATCCGTTCCTCCGGTTACGTCGAATCGGCGCGGGTGCTCGGCCACAGCCCCGGCCGCATCCTCACCCGTCACATCCTGCCCAATGCCCTGGCTCCCCTGGCTGTCCTCGCGACCCTCGGCATCGGGCAGGCCGTGGTCTGGGCGTCAGCGCTGAGCTACCTCGGGCTCGGTGCCCAACCGCCGTCGGCAGAGTGGGGTGCGATGCTCTCGGCTGGGCGCACCTACATCGGCACGGCGTGGTGGCTCACGGTTTTCCCCGGACTCATGATCGTGCTCACCACAATCGCGACGACGGTGCTCGGTCGAAGCCTCACCCGCAGGACGAAAGGTGCCCGATGACCGACACTGATTTCGACACCATGTCCCCACTGCTCGATGTCACCGGCCTCAGCGTCGCGTTCGACGGTGTCACGGTCGTGCGAGACGTCTCGCTCCGGCTCGCCCGTGGCGAATGCGTCGCGATCGTCGGCGAGTCCGGCTCAGGCAAGAGCGTGACCGCTCGGGCTCTGCTCGGCCTCGCGGGGCGCGGCTCTCGCGTCTCAGCGTCGACGCTCACCATCGGCGGTTTTGACCTGACCGCCGCGACCGAACGCGACTGGCGACGCATCCGTGGGTCACAGGTCGGCCTTGTGCTTCAGGACGCTCTCGTCTCGCTGGACCCGCTGCGCCCGATCGGCAGAGAGATTGGCGACGCCCTCCGGTTGCACGCCGGGCTGTCAGCGACGGATGCCCGCGCTCGGGTTATCGAGGTACTGGGCCGCGTCGGCATGCCCGATCCCGAGCGAGCACTGTCCCAGCGGGCGGGCGAGCTGAGCGGTGGCCTCCGACAGCGCGCGCTCATTGCCGCCGCAATTGCCCTCGATCCCCCGTTCATGATTGCCGATGAACCGACGACGGCACTCGACGTGACCATCCAGGCTCGCATTCTCGACCTGCTCGCCGATCTGCGGTCACGGGGCACCGGCATCCTGTTGATCAGCCACGACCTCGCCGTGGTGAGCGCGATCGCGGATCGGGTGCTCGTGATGAAGGACGGCCGCATCGTGGAGTCCGGGACGACCGCCGAGATCCTGACCCGACCGCGCGAGGAGTACACCCG
>JAZQRG010000470.1:0-3278 GCA_045629445.1 Mycetocola sp.
CCTCAAGACCGGTCAGGTCGAGCATGGTTATCAGTCGCCGTCCGTTGACCGGGCAGGACCGTTTCCCACCGAAGCGGAGGCAGCGCGTGCGCCCGACCGGCTTCGCGAAAACAGCCGGAAGTGGGCCGAGGAGGAAGCTGCAGACGAGCGCTGACCCCGCGCTGCGCCTGTATCCGCGTGCCTCTACGACTCAGTGGTAGCTGTATTCATCGCCCGGGTAAACGCCATCGGCGACTTCACTGCGGAACGCCGAGACGGCATCCGTCAGTGAACCGCGCAGATCGGCGTACTTCTTCACGAATGACGGGATGCGACCTGTCGTGAGGCCGGCGAAGTCGGTCCAGACCAGCAGCTGCCCAGACACGTGCGGACCAGCGCCGACGCCGATGGTCGGGATATCGAGTTCAGCGGTGACTCGTTCGGCACTTTCCGCAGGCACCATTTCAAGCACGACCGCGAACGCGCCGGCATCCTGAACGCTGCGTGCGTCACGGAGCAGTTGCTCAACAGCGTCTCCGCGGCCCTGAATCATGTGGCCACCGAGGCCGTGTTCGCTCTGCGGGGTGAATCCGATGTGCCCCATGACCGGGATGCCAGCGGAGACGATCCGACGGATCTGGTCGTGGCTGCGTTCACCGCCCTCGAGCTTGACCGCCTGCGCGCCGGTCTCCTTCATGAACCGCAGTGCTGTCTTCAGCGCCTCGTCCGGTCCGTTCTCGTATGAGCCGAACGGCATGTCGGCGACGACGAGCGCGCGCTTGGCGGCGCTGGCGACGGCGCGGGTGAGGGGAATCAACTCATCGACCGTGACGGGGAGAGTTGTGTCGTAACCGAGAACCGTGTTTCCGGCGGAATCGCCGACGAGCAGAAAATCGATGCCAGCCTCATCGAAGATCGTGGCGGTCAGCATGTCATAGCTCGTGAGGCCGGTGATCTTGATGCCCTGGTCTTTGGCACGCTGGAAGTGGCGTGTGCGTACTCGGGCGGGGCTGGAGGATGGTGCGCTCTTCATTGGCTCGCTCATGACGGCAAGTCTAGTGATCCGTTCATTGTGATTGACGTGTTCGCCTGCCAGCGTCGCGGCTCCGGAACGGATAGCCTATGAACATCTAACGCACGACAACAAAGGGGAGTGGATGGATAAGCAGCGCGACTTCGTTCTTCGCACTATCGAGGAGCGGGGAGTCAAGTTCGTCCGACTGTGGTTTACCGACGTCGTCGGCACTTTGAAGTCAGTGGCGATCGCTCCCGCCGAAGTCGAGGGCGCGTTCGCTGAGGGACTCGGATTCGACGGCTCGGCCATTGAAGGCCTCAGCCGTTCCTATGAGTCTGACCTTCTCGCGGTTCCAGACCCCACGACGTTCCAGCTGCTTCCGTGGCGCGGTGAGATCGACCCAACGGCACGCATGTTCTGCGACATCACGACGCCCGATGGACTGCCAGCGGTCTCAGACCCGCGCAACGTGCTCAAGCGGACGCTTGCGAAGGCCGCCGACCGAGGGTTCACCTTCTACACCCACCCTGAGATCGAGTTCTACCTTCTCAAGTCGGCCAAGCTCGGCAAGAACGGACCCGTGCCCGTCGACTCGGCCGGTTACTTCGACAACGTGCCCGGTGGCACGGCGCACGACTTCCGCCGGCGCAGCGTCCGGATGCTCGAAGACCTCGGCATTTCCGTTGAGTTCAGCCACCACGAGGCCGATCCAGGACAAAACGAGATCGACCTGCGCTACGCCGACGCCCTCACCACGGCCGACAACATCATGACGTTCCGCACGGTGATCAAGGAAGTAGCCATCGAGCAGGGCGTCTACGCGACGTTCATGCCCAAGCCGCTGTCCGACCAGCCGGGCTCGGGCATGCACACCCACATGTCGCTGTTCGAGGGTGACAGCAACGCCTTCTACGAAGCCGGTGCGCAGTACCAGCTCTCGAAGGTCGGCCGTCAGTTCATCGCCGGTTTGCTCCATCACGCGCCGGAAATCACAGCCGTCACCAACCAGTTCGTCAACTCGTACAAGCGACTCTGGGGAACCGTCGGGGCCAACGGCCTCGCCGAAGCGCCGAGCTTCGTCACCTGGGGGCACAACAACAGGTCAGCACTCGTGCGGGTTCCGCTGTACAAGCCCAACAAGGGCGGAAGCGCCCGCGTCGAGTACCGCGCCATCGACTCGGCAGCGAACCCCTACCTCGCTTACTCGTTGCTGCTCGCTGCCGGGCTCAAGGGCATCGAGGAAAACTACGAGCTCCCGCCTGAGGCGGAAGACAACGTGTGGAGCCTCAGCGACTCGGAGCGCAGGGCGCTCGGATACGCCGCACTTCCCGCGAGCCTCGACCACGCCATCCAGCTGATGGAAGAGTCGGAACTCGTCGCAGAGACGCTCGGTGAGCAGGTGTTCAACTACGTCCTCGCCAATAAGCGCCAGGAATGGCAGGAGTACCGGGCACAGGTGACACCGTACGAGCTCGAGAAGAACATCGAAATCCTGTAGCGGTCCCGGCACCGGCGATCCATGCGACGTGACCAGACAACGCTGAGTGAACTCGCTCGGCTCGGCTTTGCCGGGCTGAGCGGCGTTCGAGCGCTTCTCGATGAACTCGACGGTGTGGTTGCCGTCGACGTTGCGGCGTTGCTGCCGCAGTTCGGGAAGGCGGCAAACCCGGATCAGGCGCTCGACGGCCTCGTCCGACTTGGCAGGGCGCACCCCGAACAGCTCACCGAGGTGTTCCGGAACGCGGGGCAGTCAGAAACGCTGCTGAGGCTTCTGGGCGCGTCGACGGGGCTCGCCGAGTTCTTCCAGCGCCATCCCGACGAGCTTCTCCGCATTCCCGACCGGCCGCGCCGCCTTCCGACTCGGGATGAGCTTGTCAAGAGCATGCTCGATTCCGTCGACGCGGTCGACGGGTTCTCCGGGTACACCGATGAAGAGGCGTGGACTCGGCTCCGCGTTCGGTACCGGCGCTGGCTCGCGCGCATTGCCGCGCATGATCTGCGCTCGGACGACCCGATGGCGGCATTCGATGCCGTTGCGCTGGCGCTGTCGGATGCCGCGTCTGCCGCTTTCGAAGCATCCATCGCCGTCGCTCGGACCCAGATCACCGAACCGGGCAATGGCCCGATGCTCTTCACCGTCGACGAAGTGCGCGCCACTCGCTTCGCTGTGATCGGGATGGGCAAAGCCGGTGCGGGGGAACTGAACTACGTCAGCGACGTGGACGTCATCTTCGTCGCCGAGGGCGAGGAGACCCGGGGGCTTTCCAATCCGCGAGCGATTGAC
>JAZQRG010000471.1:0-2612 GCA_045629445.1 Mycetocola sp.
CGCCGTGAATCAGGAGAACTGGTCGACGAGCGTCAGAACACCGACGCCGAAGACCGCGATGGCGGACAACACGAAGTACACCGTGAATCCCTTGCCGTCGCGCAGTCGCGGATCAGTCTGCGTCCGGTGCAGGTAGATCACAGCGATCACGATGGCCATAAGCCAGAACGCGTTGACGATACCGGCGAAGAGAACCATCGCAAGCGGTGCCTTGATCGCAAGCGCAAACGCGCCCCAGATGATCGGCAAAGCGATCATGAAGCTGCGGATCCAGCGGCTGCGTGCCTTCGGGTCCTCCCACTTGAACGCTCCGAAGACCGCGAGGGTGTTGGTCATCTGGCGCGCAAAACCGGGGGTGTTTGCAAGCACCGTCTTGAACAGGGCGATTCCGGCACCGATCAGGAAGAACACCTGCGCCCAGGGACCGATGGTGTCGGTGAAGGTGCGCGAGAGCGTCGAGATGACTTCGGTTCCCTCGGGCTGCAGTCCCTGCGGGTGCAACACCGCTGCACCGAGAATGTAGAACGACACGGTTGCCGCCGTGTAGACAACCCAGGACAGCCAGGCGTCCTTCTTCATCACGGAGATCCAACCGCGGGCACGGGCGACCCACGCCTCTGAACCATCGTTCGGTCCCGCCCAGCCGGCGTACCCCTTCTCAACGCACCAGTAGGTGTACTTGGTGATTTCGTCGGCGCCGATCCCGGTGAAGCCGAATACCGCCAGGGCAAAGCCCATTGCGCCGACCGAGAGCTGGAACGACATGCCCTCGCCGATGTCCATGAGGGTCCACGAGAACTCGGTGAACTGCAGGCCAATCACGAGCGCAACGACGCTCGCAGTGACCAGCACAACGAGCACCGTACAAATGCGCTCGACAATCGCATAGTTGTTCGTCAGGTGGATCGCGATAGTGACCGCGACGATGAGAACCACCCAGAAGGTGAGCGACGCCGTCGAGAGCGGCTCGCCGATGACCGGAAGGGCGACCGAGAACGCGAATGCGCTCGCGGCCATGACGCCACCCTGGCCGATCAGGCCCTGGGTGAAGTTGAGCAGGCCGAGGTACGACATCCAGCTCTTGCCGAAGATTTTCGGCTTAACGTCGTTGTACCCCGTGACGGATGCTTTACCGGTCGAGATGGTCCAGCGCGCGAGTTCGATCTGCACGCCGACCTTGACGATCGTCGAGACGAGGATGATCCAGAGCAGGATGAACCCGACCTCCGCGCCCAGGGCGGTTGCGGTGATGAGCTCGCCCGAACCGACAACGGCCGCGCTCGTGACCATTCCCGGCCCGAGGAATCTCAAGGACGGCCGCCACCCCTTTGGTGGCTCGAGAATCTTGCTCTCGTCCCTTACATACGGGTCGCTGTCGATAATCGCCGTTGCCGCTTCTGTCGCGACGAGCGGTTTTTTCGTGTCTGTCACTTCGTCTCCATTGATCGAATCGTGCGCGCTCGACCGGCACCGGACATCCACTGATGCTGCGATACCGGTCGAGCGCTTCTACTGCGTGAGGGGGTGTCGGGTTAGCTTTCGGAGCTGCGTGCGCTCGGCGGTGCACCGAGCTCGTTTTGGAGCGCCTGCATCCGCACGTATGCCAGTTCCCGGTAGTTCTTGATGGCGGCAAGGTCGTCATCCTCGTATGCACCAAGCAGCCCCTTGCCGACTTTGGTTCCGTGGATGCCGTCGGCGACGGCATCCGTCAACGATGCGGGAGTCGCCATACGTTCACCGAATGCGTCTTCAAGGATGCCGAAGCTGCTCTTGTACACGTCCACGCCCGCCTGATCGACGACGGCGAAGGGACCGAAGAGGCCAAGGCGGAAGCCGAAGCTGTTGCGGATGAGGGTGTCGACGGCCTCCATCGAGGCGACGCCCTCCTCGACGACACGGAAGGCCTCGCTGAGCATGGCGTACTGAATGCGGTTGACGACCATTCCGGGAGTGTCACCGACGACCGCGGGGCGCTTGCCCGCCCGGGTAAGCGCTTCGACGACGGCATCGACCACGGAATTGTCGGTTTCGTCGCTCGCGACGAGTTCCGCACCGGGAATGAAGGGGGCGGGGTTGAAGAAGTGAATGTTCATGAACCGCGCGGGGTTCTCGACCGCGGGCTTCAGTGTGTTCACCGAGATTGTCGACGTGTTCGTGCCGATGATCGCGTCGCGACGAGCCGCTGATGAGATCCGTTTCAGCACGTCGGTCTTCACGTCGATGTTCTCGAAGACGGCCTCGATGATGAGGTCGGCGCGCGCCGAGGCATCCCCAACCGACTCCGCAGCAGCAACGTTTTTCTCGATCTCGCTGGCGGCACCCACATCGAAGAGACCCCGCTCCTCGAAGCTGCGCGCTTCAGTGATGAGCCGGCTCCGGGCAGCGGATGCCACCTCGGCGCTCTGGTCGGCGATAAGAACGGTGAAGCCGGCCTTGGCAAATACCTGCGCAATGCCACCGCCCATGTATCCCGAGCCGATGACGGCAACTGTCTCAATCTGCGGCATGGGTACTCCCTGGTTCACTGTGTGGTCTCGGCGAGCGCAGAGCTCAGGACCTGGCGGATGTAGTGCACATTCTCGGTGACAACGCCGAGCGAGTCGGAGCCGTAG
>JAZQRG010000472.1:0-1795 GCA_045629445.1 Mycetocola sp.
CATCGGTCAGGCGTTCGAGTCGTGCGGCGAACTGCTCGAGTTCGTCGTCGGCCCAGTCCTCGAGGAGCGAATGCGTGATCGTTCGGCCCGAGGGGTTGACCTCACGCATGCGGCGGCTGCCCTCCTCGGTCAACACGAGGAAACGTGCCCGGCCGTCGGACGGGTCCGTGTGTGACTCGACCAGGCCGAGGTCTTCGAGCTGCCGGATGTGCCTGCTCACGACGCTGCGGTCGACGACGAGGCGTTCGGCGGCGACACCGGCCTGCACCGAACCGCAGCGCTCAATCAGCCGGAGTAGCTGGAATCCGGCCGGCGGAAGGCTCGGATCAATGGCGGCTGCCGCATTCTTCAGGGCGAGCTGAAACCTCCGCGACAGCGCGCCCATGCTGACCTCGACGCTCGTGATGGCTTCGGCGTGCCTGTCGGGTTCGGGGGTCACGCTAGTCAGGTTATCGGTCATCTCGACTGCGTCGGCTTCGTGCTGTCGTCGTCGTTCGAGCTGACGGCGGGAATCTGACCGGTGACCGGATGCGCGAGCCCGACGGGCGGAAGCGCGACGCTCGCCGTGGAGACATCGATGAGCGTGTCGCTGGCATCGTCGCGGTCGTGGGCCTTGTCGCTCCGCTGCTTTTTCAGCTGCACCGCGTTGAGGCTGCCAAGCGGTGCGTTCGGAATGAAGATCGTCGCGATCAGGGTCACAAGCGTGAGCGGAACCGCGCAGAGGAAGACGAAGCCGACTCCGCTTCCGTATGCGCTCTCAACGACCGTTTGCAGGACCTCCGGCAGCTGACTGATCTGTGGGATCGTTCCGCTGCCGAGGAACTTCCCGGCGAGAGCCTGGTCAGCGGGTGCGAGGGCAGCGATGTTGTCTTTGATGCTCTGCGCAACGACGGTGCCGAGGACCGAGCCGAGCACCGAGACGCCGATGGTGCCGCCGAGGCTGCGGAAGAACGTGACGGCGCTCGTTGCGACACCGAGATTGCGTACCTCGATCGTGTTCTGAACGACGAGCACGAGGTTCTGCATCAGCATGCCGAGGCCTGCGCCAAGGATCGCCATGAACACACCGACGAGGACGAGGCTCGTGTCGTAGTGCAGGGAGCCAAGGAGACCAGAGCCGATCACCGTGAGGACCGCGCCGGTCACCATGATCGCCTTCCATTTGCCGCGACGGCTAATGATTCCGCCGAAAATCGTCGAGGAGATGAGCAGCCCAGCCATCATCGGGATGGTGAGCAGTCCCGACTCCGTCGGAGTGGCTCCGCGCGCGAGTTGCATGTACTGCGCGAGGAACACCGAGGTGCCGAACATCGAAACGCCGACCGAAATGCTGGCAATGACGGACAGCGTGAACGTGCGGTTCTTGAACATTCCGAGGGGGATGATCGGTTCGGGCGACTTGAGTTCGACCACGACCGCGCCGACGAGCAGGATGATCGAGCCGAGCACCATGATGAGGCTCGGTACCGATACCCACTCGAACTGCGACCCGGCGAGGGATACCCAGATCAGCAGGAGTGAGACGCCGGCCGCGATGAGGATCGCGCCGAGGTAGTCAATGTGGACCTTGCGCTTGGGGTGTTTGGGCAGGTGAAGCGTGCGCTGCAGCAGGACGATCGCGACGATCGCAATCGGCAACGCGATGAAGAAGTTCCAGCGCCAGCCGAAGGCATCCGCCACCAGGCCACCGAGGAGCGGACCGCCGACGGTGCCGACGGCCATGACGCCACCGAAGAGGCCGGCGTACTTGCCCCGGTCACGGGGGCTGATGATGTCGGCCATGATGATCTGGCTG
>JAZQRG010000473.1:0-2004 GCA_045629445.1 Mycetocola sp.
ATGCGGGATGCCGCGATCCGGCAGGGCAGGAATGGTGACGACATCCGTTTCATCGTGCAGGCGGGTGTCGTCGTCGGCCGCACCGACGTGGAAGTCGCGGCGAAAATGGAGAGTTATCGCGAGAACACGAGCGTCGACGGCATCCTCGCCCACGGCAGTGTGCCGTTCGACCTCACCGCATACCCCTCGGGTACGACGATCGCGACGGTGCTCGAGGACGTCGGCCCGCACCCGATGCTGTCGAGCATGAGCCCTGATACGACGGTCGACGAGGCGCTCGAGCGCATCACGGCCGGCAGAGAAGGCCGCTTCTTCGTCGCGGGCACGCCGCTCGAGGTCGCTGACACAATCGAGAGCTGGCTCGACGACGACGGAATCGACGGCATCAACCTGCGTCAGTACCACTCGTTCGAAACGGCGCGCGACTTCATCGAGCTCGTCGTCCCCGAGCTGCGCAAGCGCGGCCGGATGCGTGAGAGCTACCCCGACGGTGAGACCCTCCGCGAACGACTGTTCGGCGAGGGCAACTCACGCCTGCCCGACCGCCACACTGCGGCGCGCTATCGCGGGGGAGCGAACCTCGATGTTCCGGTGGAGCCGATCCGCTACTCCTGACCCACCACGCACCGAACGGATGCCGTCCCGCACGCTTGTGAGGCGGCATCCGTTGTTGTGCTCGCCGGGTACGTGTGCACCTGGCCTCCCGAGACGGATGCCGTCGGCCCGGGAGAAGGAAAACGCGCCGGCAGAAGGACGAAAGTGGCTCGTCCGTCCTTACCTCGGCGCTTTCTCCTTGTGTCGCCGCGAGCGGTCCCGACCGCGGCAACCGCGCCGGACCACACAGCACCGGGACACGCCCGGCCGCGGGTGTCAACCGCCGTGCCGACCCCGGCGCATCTGGCTATGGTGCTGCTATGGCTCCGTTTGCACGTCGCACGCTCGTCGCGGCCGCCCTCGCTGTGACCCTCAGCCTGAGCGGCTGCGCCTCCAGTTTCCCCGCCGATCCGAACGGCACACTGGACCGGGTCACCGGCGGCACCCTGCGGGTCGGCGTTTCGCCGAACGAAGACTGGACGCGGGTCACCGGTGGAGAGGCATCGGGCATCGAGGTGGCCCTCGTCGAGGAGTTCGCCGACACCATCGACGCGGACGTCGAGTTCACCGTTGGCGGTGAGGAAAAACTCATCACCGACCTCCAGGCGGGTCGGCTCGACCTGGTCATCGGCGGTCTCACCGACCAGACGCCGTGGATCGAGAAGGCGGCGATCACCAAGCCGTTCGACCAGGTCACCGCTGAGGACGGGAAGCCGGTTCGGCACGTAATGGCGGCGCCCATGGGAGAGAACGCCTTCCTCCTCGAACTGGAGAAGTTCCTCCTCGCTTCGGAGACCGCCCCATGACCGTGTCATTCGGCAAGACCGACCTCCCCGAGAAACAGACGAACGTCCTCAAGCGGGCAATCCGCCTCGAGTGGATCACCATCGCCTTCCTCGTTGTCACCGTCACCCTGGTGTTCCTCGTCCTCGGCAATTCGCAGGCCATGAAAGCCGCGTGGATCGAAGACCTGCTCTCGTTCATCCCACCCATCGTCTTCCTCATCGCCGTCCGCATCGCGCGCCGCCGACCGAACCGCAAGCATCCGTACGGGTATCACCGGTCGGTCGGGGTCGGACACCTGGTCGCCGCCGTCGCGCTCCTCACCATGGGCACGTTCCTGATCATCGACTCGGCCTCGGGTCTGCTGGCCTCAGAACACCCGAGCATCGGCTCGGTCGAGCTCTTCGGCCAGGTGTTCTGGCTCGGCTGGCTGATGATGGGTGTAATGGCGCTCATCGCGCTGCCGCCGGTCTTCATCGGGCGCGCAAAGATGAAGCTCGCGAGAGAGCTCCACGACAAAGTCCTCTATGCCGATGCCGACATGAACAAGGCGGACTGGATGACCGCCGTCGGTTCCATCGTCGGAGTGGGCGGAATCGGGCTCGGCCTGTGGTGGGCGGACTCCGC
>JAZQRG010000474.1:0-13626 GCA_045629445.1 Mycetocola sp.
CACCCCGGCAACCTGCCCCACCTGGGTCAGCAACTGTTCCCCGGTCAGCCGGTCCAACCGGCCGAGCTCCAGAACCTCGACCCCCTCACCCAAATGGGTCAGCAGCCCGGTGAGCGCACGCTCACCGGCCGGAACACCGGCAGGAAAGTCGCTCACCGCGAGACTCATGACACCCACACACCCCCACCGGATAACACACCGGCATGGAAGGGCATGGACAGACCAAGTTCAGCGACACCAGAACGGTGTCGGAAGGGACTGCTGACCGGGATGTTCATGACTTCAGTACACACCCAACCACTGACACTGACGCGGGCCACCGGTCAGCACAATCGGTGGCGATATCGGGGCAATCAACGATCTCATCGTCGCCCTCGTCGACACATCGAGCTGCGGGCCACTATGGGCTCGGATCGTGTTGCTGACCGGGATGTTCATAACTTCAGTACACACCCAACCACTGACATTGATGCCGACGCAGCGGTCGACACAATTCATACGAGGTGAGGGCGATCGACGACGCCCTCGTCACGGTCATCGGCGCAACGACCTGCGAGCCATTGTGGGCTCGGATCACGCTACTGACCAGGATGTTCATACCTTCAGTACACACCCAACCACTGACACTGACATTGATGCAGGAGCTATGGCCCGCACAAACGATGTCGCCACCGGGGCGATCGACGGCATAACCATCAACACCAAGCCAGCCGAACGGCATCCGCTTATTCAGTCCTTCGCGACCGCCAAGCCAGCGAGGACATCCTTCTTGAAGTCCTTGATGCGCTTGGCCCGCATCTTCTCGTACTTCGGATCATTCTCACGAACGTAAACGGTGTTCGCCAGCTTGGAGCGCAGCTCTCGGCCGACCTCTTCCCAGGCATCGTCGCGAGCCTTCTCAACGATCGCGCGGATCCGCTCCGGATTGTCCGCCTCTTCCCGCAACGCCTTAGCGAGCGCACGGTGCACCTCAGGCCGCCGCCTGTGCTCCTCGTCGATCTCATCCTCATCGATAAACGGATCATCGAAGTCAGCGCCAGACGCCGCGTATGCAAAATTCCCCAGCCGCTCCAGCCGCGAAGCAGTCGCCGCGTTCTCGTCGGCGAGCGCGAGAAACTCTTCGCGGGCAGCCTCTCCGAGTGATTCCGCGTCAAACTTGCGACCGTCACGAAGCGCGCCAACGATCAACCGATTCTTGATCGCCATTCGCACCGACGACGCCGTGATGAGCACACCTTCTTCGACGACCCGGCTGATCGGCGCGATCGGTTCCTGCGGCGCCGGTTTATAGGTGCCAAGATTCACGCGTTTGGAGCGACGACGGAATAGGGACACCTGCCAATTGTCTCGCGAACCCCGCCCCGGTGCACGTTCCACGAACAACGCACGCGGATGCCGTTACTCGCCCCGGTTCGCTCCCGAGAGAAACCCCATCGAACAGCCCGCAATAATCGAACCGATGCCGCCAGCGACGAGATCCCCGATGGTGTCCGTGTAGGTCACGTAAATCGCGTCGTCGAGATAGTTATGCCCAAACCACTCCCACATCTCCCAGATCGCTCCGAGCGCCAGACCGAACGCGGTGGTCATGAGCACAGTGAGCGCGAACCGATGTCGCGCCCCTGGGCCGACGATCGAAACCCCGAGCTGCGTGCACAGCACCCAGGCAATCGCCGCAATCAGGCCATTGAGCGAGCAGTGCACAACGATGTCCCACCATGAGATCGCCGCGTAAAGATCCAGGACGGCACTCCAGGCAGCCACGAGAACGGCGATACACACCGCAACGTCGAGCGTCGCCCGCGCACCGAGGAACCGTGGCAGCACCACACCGAGCATGGCGAGGGCAAAAACCGCCATATCGACAAATCCCCAGCCGAAGGCAATGATCACCAGGCTCACCACACCGACGCCACGGAGAACATCCGCCGCCACCTCGCCAACCGAGCGAGCAGGCCGCACGAAGTTTTCAGCCAGCCGCCGTCGATACACCGTGAGGTCGGTCACGCTCTGCCCTCCTTCGCACTCGGAGAACCGCCTGCACCGGTTCATGATCGGATGCCGCGGCACCGGAATACCGGACGGCGTTGATCGCGACGGACTCCACCTCAACGGCATCGTTGACCAGGATCCAATCGATCCGTTTGCCTCCTCGTTTCGGCGGGCGGTACCCGGAATATGTGCCCCAGGCCTCAGTCAGACGCTCGCTGGCGACCAACCACGCGTCGGAAAGATGACCCTCCCTGGTCATATACCGGTAGGGCACCGACCGGGGTGTCGTGTTCATGTCGCCCATGACGATGGCCGCTTCCGGGTCGGATGCCGCCAGCTCGCTCACCATGCGAGCCGACCGCAGGCGCGACTTTCGCGAGTAGTGGTCGAAGTGAGTGTTGATGATCCGGATCGGCTCTCCCGTCGCCAGGTCCACGAACCGCGCAACAACGGCGATACGCGGAACGAAGTTGCCCCACGACCGCGACCCGGGCACGGCCGGGGTGTCGGAGAGCGCGAGTTGTTTCCACGAGACCAGCCGAAGCCGTTCCGAATCGAAGAAGATCGGGCAGTGCTCGCCGCCGTGGTCCGCATTCCTGCCGTAGCCCACCCACTGCCAGAACGGGCCGCAAGCCGCCTCGAGGAAGTGCAACTGGTCGGGCATGACCTCCTGCATTCCAATCACGGATGGCTGTTCACTTGCGAGCAGACGAATCGCCAGCCACTTGCGGTCTTCCCATCGATCCGGATGCTGTCTCGCCATGTGCGGGAATCGTCGCCGGATATTCCACGACATCACGTGCAGACGGGCCGGTTCGATCGGACCGATCAGGACAGTATCAGGCGCTGGCACCGGCACCGGCATCTCACTCACGCCAGGCGTCCCCAAGGCCTGGTCCGAGCCCGTTACCTTCGTGGTCATCCCGTCAGGTTATCCACGTGCAGAGTGCTCCGCTACAGACTTTTGATTGGTTTGCGCCGAGGCCGCGCTTCGGCGAGCAAGCCCTGTCAACCCTCAAGCCGCCAGACTCGAGCGACATAGGCTGCAACGCAAGAACCAGAACTGAACACGAGTAAGAGGAATTGAGGCAGCATGACCGCACGAACCGTCGTCATCACCGGGGCAAGCGACGGCATCGGCGCCGTCGCGGCACGCCGACTGCATGAAGCCGGAGACACCGTTGTTGTCGTCGGCCGGTCACCCGAAAAAACGAAGGCTGTCGCTGACGAGCTCGGCGTGGCATCCTTCACCGCTGATTTCGCGCGCCTGGACGACGTGCGGGAACTCGCCGCGAAACTGCGCGACCGTTACGAACGCATCGACGTCCTCGCCAACAACGCCGGCGGCATCTTCGGTGCGAGAAAACTCACCGTTGACGGCAACGAGACGACCCTGCAGGTCAACCATCTGGCCCCTTTCCTCCTGACCCACCTGCTGATGGACCGCTTGATCGAAAGCAAGGCACGGATTCTCAACACGTCGAGTGTCGCAAACACCCGCTTCGCAAAGTTCGACATTCACGACCTCAACCTCGAACACGGATACTCCGAAAACCGCGCATACGGAAACGCGAAGCTCGCAAATATCCTCTTCACCGCCGAGCTTCACAAGCGATATTCCGACTCGGGCATCTCCACAGCCGCCTTCCACCCCGGAGTCGTTGCGACAAGCTTCGCGACCGGTTCAACCACGGCAATGCGACACATTTACCGCGGGCTCTTCCGATTCCTCCTCATCTCGCCAGAGCAGGGCGCCGACACGCTGGTCTGGCTTGCCCAATCCACCCCCGGCGTCGACTGGGTCTCCGGTGCCTACTATGCAAAGCGGCGAATCGCCAAGGCCAACCCACTCGCATACGACTCGGCGCTTGCCGCCGAGCTGTGGACCAGGAGCGCAGCAATGGTCGGCATTCCGAGTGAGTCCCCCGAACCTCGCTGACGGTCACCGGCGCGAAGGGTTCCGCGCCGCGAGGGATACTGTGGGGTCATGAGCGACAGCGAACGAACCGGCACACCCGAGTCCACCGCCCCTAAGGCGCCCGCGATCATCGTCGGAATCGACGGCTCAGAGTCGTCGGTGAAGGCGCTCAAGCACGCCAGCAGACTTGCTGCTGCGCTCGGCGCCCCGCTCGAGGCTGTCACGGTCTGGCAGTTGACCCACACGATCTACGACATCTCCCGATCCGAGCCGGACTGGACTCCCGAGCGTGACATCGAAAAACTTCTCAGTGACGCCGCAGACGCGGCATTCGGCGAGAGCCGCCCCGCTGGCTTCACCATGACGGTGCTCCAGGGAAACCCGGCTCGGACTCTCATTCGATATAGCGCCGATGCCGAGATGCTCGTGCTCGGTTCCCGCGGCCACGGTGGCTTCACCGGGTTGCTGCTCGGCTCAGTGAGCAATGCGACAGTCGCCCACGCGAGCTGCCCCGTTCTCATCGTCCACAACAACGATGAGGTTCCCGTCGCCGCAGAGACTGCGACAACCACCGGCTGAACCGGAACGAACGGATGCCGCGGCGTCACCTCATCCGGCGGCTCACGCGCGGTGGCCAGTGACGTCCCAGAGGTGATGCACCGGGTCGTGCACGAGATACTGTCCAAGCGTCTCAACGGTGAAGACCGCTCCGTCGCTGCGGCGTCCCGTCCGCGCCGCCGCCTCACGGGAAACAGCCTCAAAGGCATCCGCCAGCTGGTTGCCCGCAGAGACAAGCTCCGCTGACACGAACGCCGGGTCCTGCTCGGCGTAGCCGTCAGTTATGGCCGTCGCATCCTGCTCCCAGTTCTCGAATGCGGGGTGATCGTCGGTCAGCATCGCGGACAGTCGCACGCCGAAGATCCGGAACACGTCACGAACGTGCGCCGAGTACTCGAGCGGAGACCAGGTGCTGTCATCGGGACGCTCCCGCACATCATCCCGAAGAAGCACAGCCGGCCACTCGGCCGCGTTCTCCCTGAGCCGTCGGGCTACATCGGATAGCTGAACGGTGCTCGCGTCATAACCGCAATCAGGACACGGGCGATCGAGCACCCAGGTCCAGTTCTTCGTGTCTGGAACGATTGGCATGCCACAACCCTAGGGGCGTGCTCGCTGCCCTCGGCCGGGAAAAACAGCCGTTCTCCGACGAGTTCCAGCCACCGGCCCGCGGGTCACTTGCACACGCCGCTTGCCGCGATCTGCTCCGACATCTGCTCCTCAGACCAGGGCAGCCCGATCTCCGGCGGCGCCGCCTGTGCGGCCGGTTGAGCCCTCGCCGCGATCGCGGCGAGCTTCATCGCGAGCGTGAGCGCGAACTGTTCGCCAGCACTCGAATTGTTCAGCATGACCACAACAGTGAGGCCAGATCCGGGATCGGCGAGCATGGCCGAGATGTGCCCGGGCATGTAACCCGCCTGCCCACGCATCGGTCCGACCTGCAACGCGCCTGGGCCGTAGGTCTGCCAGGCCGGAGCTCCGTTAATCGGAACCGTCGTCCACGCCTGTTCCACCGTCGAGTCATCGTGAAGGGCGCCAACGGCGAGCGCCTGAACGTACCGCTTCAGGTCACCGACGGTCGACACAACGCCGCCAGCGGCGAACACCATCGAGTTCGACAGCTCCGACTCGTCATACGGTGCGTCACAGGCGAATGATCCGTCGGGTTGCTGCGTGGCTTCCCACCCGCGAGCGAACGGCTCGGGAAGGCTCAGATCCTGTGGACCCGGATACACCGAGTTCTCCATTCCGAGTCGGTCGAAGATGTAGTCGTCATAGAGTGACGCCATGCTTGCCTTTGTCGCTGCCTCCAGGGCGAGGCCGAGAAGCACATAGTTCGGCTCAGACGGAGAGTACATCGCACCGGGTGTCGTTGCCGCCGGGTTCGCAAGCCCATGGCTTACCAGCTCGAGCGGTGTCCAGATCCGTTGCGGATTGCTCGCGAAGATCTGCTTCAACTGCCCGGGATAGTCGCCGATTCCCGACGTGCTCTGGCAGAGTTGGCCGAGCGTGAGTCCGTCAACACCGACGAGCTCAGGGAGGTATTCCGCCACCTCATCGTCCAACGCCATGCGGCCGTCATCGACGAGCGCGAGCAACACATCACACGTCATTGCCTTCGTGTTGTCGCCCACCCGGAAGTGCATGTTGCGGGTCATGGGGTCGCCTTCCGGACCGGCGGTGCCCGCCGCATGTGTCCACCGCCCCGACCATGGCGCCCATACGCCGACGACGGCACCGGATGCCGCTGCGTGCGTCATCCCGTCGGTGAGCGCCGCGTCCAACTGTTGAACGGTCTCCGCGGGAAGGTCGCCCGCCACCTGCTTCGGAAAGTCAACCGTGGCGAGCGCGGGCCCGGAACACCCGGCGAGCGCGGCGCAGAAGCTCATCGCAACGGCCAGTGCGGCAAAGCGTTTGCCCAATAAAGAGCGAGTTCTCATCCATCCCCCCGATGGCTCAGCAGGAGGTGATCCTATACACGCATCCGAGAGTCTTCGAGAGCCGAACGTCAGGGGAGATCATTCTGTTATCTGAGCAGGCGACGGACACCTGGCCGGCTCGGACGATGGCCGATCAGGTGTCTGTCAGGAGCCTCTCAGGCACACGGGACGACAACGTCGATCAGTACAGGCGCCTGCTGCCCGGCTCGATCACCCGCAGCCAGCGATAGCCGTATCCGCCGAGCTCGAACTCGGCCGCACCGGAATCGGACAGCACCACTTCGCCGCCCTCGAGCAGGTCGACCAGGCGAGTGGAGGCATCCGTCCCGGGAATTGTGAGTCCAACACTGATGGGATTCGGGCTGAAGTTGTGCAGGGCCACCATTCGACCTTCAGCAGCGGTGAGGCTGTGTGCGAGCACCGCCGAATTCGGCTGATCGAGCACCTCGAATGTGCCCCAGCCAATCTCTGACGAGTTGCGGTAGATCCGGATCAACGTGCGGATGAAGCTCAGGAGCGAGTCCGGGTCGTGACGCTGCTCGGCGACATTCACGAACTGCGGACTGTAGCCATCGTCGACGACAGGGGCGGTGAGCCGCCGCGGTTTGGCCTGCGAGAACCCACCGTTGTCGTCGGCGGTCCACTGCATCGGCGAACGAACCGCCTCGCGTCCACCGATGGCGAGGTTCTCGCCCATGCCGATCTCCTCACCGTAGAACAGCACGGGCGTGCCAGGCATGGAGAACAGGAGGCTGTACGCCATCCGGATCCGGCGAGGGTCGCCGCCGAGCATCGTCGGCAGCCTCCGAACGATCCCGCGGCCGTATGCCCGCATCTCTTCGTCGGGCGCAAACGCCTCGAAGACCTCGTTGCGTTCGTCCTCGCTCAGTTTGTCGAGGGTGAGTTCGTCGTGGTTGCGCAGGAAGTTCGCCCACTGCGCCGGTCGGCCGAGAGGGGGCCGGGTTGCGAGCGCTTCAGCGACCGGTCCAGCATCTTCCCGCGCCAGCGACAGGTAGAACTTCTGCATGGCGATGAAATCGATTTGCATGTTGAGTTCGTCGAGTGCTTCACCACCGAAGAATGTCACTTGCTCTTCGCGCGGCAGATTGACTTCACCGAGCAGGATGCCGTCTCCGGTTCGCCGGCCCAGAAAGGCCCGAAGCGTCTTGAGGTACTCATGCGGATCGCCGTATTCGTCGCCAGCGGCGGTGCCTGGATCGCCCTCGATAAAGAAGGGAACGGCATCCACCCGGAAACCACTGAGGCCGAGTTCAAGCCAGAACCCCATAATCTTCGCGATCTCCTCGCGCACCGCCGGGTTCTCCACATTGAGATCGGGTTGGTGACTGTAGAACCGGTGCAGGTAGTACTCCCCGGTTTTCTCGTCGAGTTCCCAGATGCCGGATTCCTCACCGGGAAACACGGTCTCGGGCTGGTTCTTCGGTGGTTCACTTCGCCACACGTAGAACTCGCGGTAGGGCGAATCGACGCTCGACCGTGACGCTTTGAACCACGGATGCTGGTCGGAGGTGTGGTTGACGACGAGGTCGGCGATCACCCGCATTCCCCGGTCCTTCGCCATGCGGAGCACCTCGACGAGGTCACCGTGGTGACCGAGCCGAGGGTCAACACCGTAGAAATCGGTGATGTCATAGCCGTCGTCGCGATCGGGAGTCGGATAGAACGGCATCAGCCACAGGCAGGTCACGCCGAGCTCGGCGAGGTAATCGATGCGCTGGGCGAGACCGGCGAAGTCACCGACGCCGTCGTTGTTCCAGTCCATGAACGTCTCGACATCGAGGCAGTACACGACGGCGTTCTTCCACCACAGGTCAGCGGTGTCTGTCGTTTTCATGTCCTTCATGCGAACTGGCCGATCACGCGGTCGCCGAAGACATCGAGGAACTGGTCCTGTTCGACGCCAACGTGGTGCAGGTAGATCTCGTCGAAACCCATCTCGATGAACTCAGCGATCCGAGCGGCGTGCCACGCGGCATCCGATGACACGAGGACGCTTCTGAGAACGTCGTCAGGGCGAACATGCCGCGCCGCCTCGTCGAATCCTTCGGGAGTGTCGATATCCCAGCACAGCGGCGGCGAGAAGACGTTGGTCCGCCACTGGTCGTGGGCGATTGCGAGGGCTTCCTCATCCGTCGAGGCGTAACTGAGGTGCACCTGCAGCACGACGGGACCACGGCCACCGGCCCCACGGTAGGCGTCGATCACCCGGCGCAGCGCGTCAGGCTCCTGCAGCACAGTGGCGAGCCCATCGACCCACGGGGCAACCAAAGCTGCCGTCTCGGGACTCGTCGCCGCTCCGAGCAGTGGCGGCGGGGTATCCGGAAGCGTCCACAGCTTCGCGCGGTCGACGGTGATGAGCCCGTCGTGGCTGACTTCGTTACCTGCCAGGAGCTGGCGCATGACGTCGACGCTCTCCCGCAACCGATCGTTGCGGAGATCCTTCCGAGGCCAGACATCGCCCGTGATGTGTTCGTTCACCGCTTCACCCGAACCGAGAGCCGCCCAGAACCGGCCGGGATACATCGCCGTGAGCGTCGCAGCGGCCTGCGCGATGATCGCGGGGTGATACCGCTGCCCTGGCGCGTTGACCACGCCGAATTTGAGGTTCGTGGCCTGAAGTGCGGCACCGAGCCATGACCAGGCGAAGCCGGAATGACCCTGGCTCTTGCCCCAGGGGGCGAAATGGTCCGAGCACATTGCGGCACCGAATCCGACCTCTTCGGCACGGATAACAGCGTCGAGCAGCTTTCGAGGGTGGACTTGTTCGTGAGATGCATGGAAACCAAGGATCACGGGGGTCTGCCGCCTTTCGGGTTTCCCCGAGCCTAGAGAGTTCGCGCCTCAGAGGGCCAGCCCTCGCGCCCCACCGGCGTTCCGTGGTATCCGGGCGCTGAACTTCCGAGCCGGGAGAGCGAATTGACAGGCCGGGAAGTGATGGACTGTGATGAGGTCATGGCAACCCACACCTTCGACGAGAACGTTGTTCGAGCGGTCCTCTCACATATGAACACCGATCACTCCGATGACAACCTCCTCATCGCGCGGGCTTTCATCGACAACAACGTCGACACAGCCACGATGGTGGACCTGGACGGAAACGGTGGCACCTGGCGAGTGACGGCTCACGGCGAGGAACGAGACGTGAGCGTGCCATGGTCGGTCCCTGTCACTGAGCGCTCCGAGATTCGGCGCGAGGTTGTCGTGCTCTACGACGCGGCGTGCGCCCGCCTCGGAGTACCGGCCCGCGACCACTGACCACGCCAACAACGGCCCCTCTGGCGCAGAAACTTCGAGCTTGGCCACAGCGTGTTTTCGATAGACTAAGGCCACCCTAACCCGCAGACGACGGAGTCCCCATGACAGTTATCCCCTTCTCGCAGGAACTTCGTGAGCGCACCCGCACCAGTCACTCGGCGAGCGAAGGTGCCGATTTCATGGGTGATCTTATGAGCGGCAAGGGGACTGTCGACGACTATGTTTCCCTCGTGGCTCAGCACTACTTCATCTACGAAGCCCTCGAGGCCGCGACAGAGCGAATGAAGAACGACCCCGTCGCGCGCCCGTTCATTTCCGACAAGCTGACCAGGCTGCCCGCGATCGAACAAGACCTCCGCTTTCTGATCGGAGAGGACTGGAGCGAGAAGATCGCCCCGCTCCCAACGACCGTGGCATACGTCGAGCGCATCCGGAAGGTCGCCGCGGTCTGGGCGGGCGGTTTCGTCGCCCACCACTACACCAGGTATCTCGGCGACCTCTCGGGTGGCCAGGTCATCCGCACGCTGATGCAGCGCCAGTTCGGTTTCGAGACAAACGGGGTTGGTTTCTACCTGTTCGGTGACATCGCCGAACCCAAGAGGTTCAAAGACACATACCGCGATCAGCTTGACGGTGTGGAATGGAATGAGGACGAACGATCACGAGTGATCGACGAAGTTCGCCTTGCTTACCAGTTCAATACCGATCTCTTTCTCGACCTGTCGCGCGCCAAAGCGTCGAACGTGGCCTAGAGACCGCTTCCGGGTTATCCGGAGGTGTCAGATCCAATCCGAGGAGAAGTGTGAATCCGTTTGACAGCAAGCCCTGGCTCGAAGCTTATGCGCCGGGGGTGCCGCACGAGATCACCCTGCCGACGGGGTCACTTGTTGACATGATCGAGGATGCCGTCAAGCGGTTCCGCACGAAACCCGCCCTCGAGTTCTTCGGCAAGAGCATGACCTACGGTGAGCTCGGCGAAGACATCGGCCGTGCCGCCGAAGGACTTCGACGCCTCGGCGTGAAGAAAGGCGACCGCGTCGCGCTCGTGCTGCCGAACTGCCCTGAGCATGTCGTCGCGTTCTATGCGGCGCTCCGACTCGGTGCGGTCGTCGTCGAGCACAACCCGCTGTACACCGCGCGTGAACTGCGCCACCAGTTCGAGGACCACGGTGCTCGCGTCGTCATCGCGTGGGACAAGGTCACCGACACCATCGCCGGCTTCCCCGACGATCTCCCCATCGATGCCGTCGTCTCCGTCGACATCACGAAATCGATGCCGTTCGGCACGAGGGTCGCGCTGCGCCTGCCAGTGAAAAAGGCGAAGTCATCGAGGTCGGCACTCACGAGCGGAACCGTCACCCGCGGAACAATTACCTGGTCGCGGCTGATGTCGCACGGCACGCTCCGGAAAAAGCACCCGCGTCCCGACGTGCACGACCTCGCGCTCCTGCAGTACACCAGCGGAACGACGGGCAGCCCCAAGGGCGCACAGCTCAGCCACTTCAACCTGCGGTCGAACGCCGAGCAGGGCCGGGCATGGGTGCCGGGTCTCCGCGAAGGAGCAGAAGTCTTCTACGGTGTGCTCCCGCTCTTCCACGCATACGGCATGACACTCTGCCTCACCTTCGCGATGAGCATGGGCGCCCGCCTCGTGCTCTTCCCCAAGTTCGACGTCGACCTCGTCCTCACCGCTTTCCAGAAGCATCCAGCAACGTTCATTCCTGCGGTCCCGCCGATCTACGACGCCCTCGCTCGCGCCGCTGAGCATCGCAAAGTTGACCTGTCAGGCATCCGCTATTCGATTTCGGGCGCGATGAGCCTGCCGGTGTCCGTCGTCGACCGCTGGGAAGAGGCAACCGGCGGCCTCCTCGTCGAGGGCTATGGCATGACCGAGGCGTCTCCGGTCGCTGTCGGCAACCCGATGGGGCCGACCCGTCGTCCAGGCACGGTCGGCGTGCCTTTCCCGAGCACTGAGATTCGCGTCGTCGACCCGGAGAACCCCTCCGTCGACCGCGCACCAGGTGAGTCCGGCGAGCTGCTGCTCCGCGGCCCGCAGGTGTTCTCCGGCTACTGGAACCGCCCGACCGACACCGCGGCAGTTCTCGACTCTGATGGCTGGCTTCGGACCGGCGACATCGTCGAGGTGTCACCGGACGGATTCATCACCGTCGTCGACCGCGTCAAGGAGCTCATCATCACCGGCGGATTCAATGTGTCTCCCTCCGAGGTCGAACTCGCGCTCATGGGGCACCCCGACGTGCGGGAAGCGGCCGTTGTCGGCCTGCCACTTGCCCGGGGCGGCGAACAGGTCGCCGCTGCGATCGTCCTCAAACCGGGTGCCGTCTTCGACGAGCTCGGCCTGCGGGACTTCTGTCGGCGCGGACTGACCGCATACAAGGTGCCGAAGCGCATCACCGTCGTTGACGACCTGCCGCGCTCGCTCATCGGCAAGGTGCTGCGCCGCGAGGTGCGCGACCAGATGCTCAAGGAACGCTCCTAGGTTCCTGCCAGCAACGCTGGCACCCGCAGTTCTGAGCGGGTGTCAGCGCTCGATACCGCGCATGAACCGCTCGACATCCTTGTCGACGATGATGTCGCGTGGGCGAAGCGGACGGGTGAGGTAGAGCCCATCGAGTGACGTAAGCCGGCTGAGCGCGACGTAGGTCTGGCCTGGGCTGAACGCGCGGTCGCCGAGGTCGACGATCGCACTGTCGTAGGTTTTGCCCTGCGACTTGTGGATCGTCACCGCCCAGGCGAGGCGAAGCGGGAACTGGGTGAACTCGGCGACGATCTCCTTCTTGAGCTTCTTCGTCGCGGCGAGGTAGCTGTAGCGGTACTTCTCCCAGACAACCGGTTCGACCTCGAACACCTCACCGTCGACCTCGACGAAAACATTGACGTCGATCTTGACGACCCTGCCGATGGTTCCGTTGACCCAGCGCTGGCCTTCTCCCCCACCGCCGGTGTCATTGCGCAGGAACATCACCTGCGCGCCGACCTTGAGCTCGAGCGATTCGTCCGCGGGGAACGACGCCTTCCCGAAGTCACCGCTGACCTCGGCCTCGGCCTTGAGCGCGCGCCCGGGCAGCTTGGCGAGCGCTGCCGCATTGATGCGGTTGACGATGTCGTTGCGCGTCGCGAGGGTGATCGTGCCGTCGTCAGGCGGCGTGCGTGCACCGGTGTCGTTGAGGATCCCCGCGATTTCGGCGGTGACCTGTCCGAACCGCACGGCGTTGAGCATGTGCTTGAAGTCGGCATCTGCCTGCCGGTGGATCTCGGTGAGCTCGATCACCTTGAGTTGCGTCTCCTGCCACACGCGGGCGTCGAAGAACCAGAACGACCGGTACGTGTCGGCGATGTAGTTGCGTTCGTCGCCCTGCCCTGGCACCGGCGCGAGCTGGTATGGGTCGCCGAACAAAACGAGCTGAACGCCGCCGAACGGTTCGTGCCGGCGCTGGCGCGCCTGCCGCAGGCTTCGGTCGATGGCATCCATCAGGTCGGCATTCACCATGGACACCTCGTCGATCACAAGGGTGTCGATGGTGTTGAGGAGTTTCTTGAGCGCGTCGTTCTGGTCAATGTCGTGGTCGGCGATGAGACCGATCGGCAACCGGAAGAGCGAATGGATGGTCTGCCCGCCCACGTTGAGCGCGGCGACACCGGTCGGGGCGCAAATGACGATCTGTTTCTCGGTGCGCCACGAGAGGTGATTGAGCAGCGTCGATTTTCCCGTGCCAGCGCGACCGGTCACGAAAATGTGCTCGCGCGTTCCTTCGATGAGGTCGAAGACGAACTGCTGTTCTGGTGACAGTTCTATCGTCGGTTTGGTCTGGGTCACGGATGCCTTCACTTCTTTTTCACGCGATTCAATCGTATGCGTCGTTCCGCGACGTTCGCGCCCGCCGCCGCACACGGCATCCGTTCAACCGGGCAACAACTGTA
>JAZQRG010000475.1:0-5278 GCA_045629445.1 Mycetocola sp.
ACACCGGCGCCGACCGCTGCGATTCCGCCGCCGATGGCGAGGAGATTCTTGGGATCGCTGATGAAGCTGATCCCACCGGAAATGGCGTCCTGAACGCTGAAGGCTCCACCGAACGCGTTCTCGAGGTCCTCGATGAGCGTGCTTCTCGTTATCTCACGTTCGAGCTTCGGCAGGTCGTTGATCAGGTTGGTCCCCTGGCTGATGAGCACAGGGATGACGGCGAAGAGCAGTCCGGCGAAGACCGCGAGAACGGCGACAACGACGAGCAGGATCGCGAGCCCCCGTGGCATCCGTTTCTCAAGCCATGTCACCAGCGGGTCGAGGCCCAGTGCGAGGAAGAGTGCCACACCGACGTAGATGAGTACCGTGCTGAGCTGACCGACGATGCTGCCGATGAGCATCGCGGTGAGCACGCCGAGCCCACCCACGAGGCCGATCCGATACGCGCTGATACTGAAGCCGGGAGCGCCCGATCCCGACTGAATAGCGATATCGGGTTTGAGATCCTTGGCGTCCGGTGTTCTCTGCACCGGTCGCTGTCGACTTCTACGCATCGTTCCCTGCCCCCCGCACCCGGGGCCGGCGGCGTGCCGGAGAGCGGATGCATTCCTCAGTCAATCGTGCCTCACCTCACGCCCGGAACCTATCGGCTCGCCGAAAGCCGGCCGACGGATCCAGAACGTGGGGTGGCGCTATGCCTGGGGTACAGCGGCCTCAGCGTGCGCGCTCGCGAGAACCTTCTCGAGAGCAGCCGATGCTTCTTCCGGCGTGAACTTCTGCGCGAGGGCGAGCTCAGACTCGAGGATCTGGCGTGCCTTCATCAGCAGTCGCTTCTCGCCGGCGGACACGCCGTGGTCCTGGTCGCGGCGCCACAGGTCGCGAACAACCTCTGCCACGCGGAAGACGCTTCCGCTTGCCATCTTCTCCTGGTTGGCCTTGTAGCGGCGTGACCAGTTGCCAGGCTCCTCAACGAACGGCTCGCGCAGCACGTCTGAGACAGCCTGCACGCCAGCGGCGTCGATGACATCGCGAACGCCAACGAGCTCGGTGTTGTCGATCGGCAGCTTGATGACGAGCTCGCTCGTGTGAGCGTTCAGGGTCATAACCTTCTTCTCGACGCCCTTGATCAGGAGGGTTGAGATCTCGGTGATGGTTACCGCGCCGTGGTGAGGGTAAACAAGTGTTTCTCCGACGGTGAAATTCATTTTCGGTGTACCTCTTTTTTTGATCGGTCCTTCAACGAAGGACAACGTGGATGCCGGTCGGCGCGGTGAACGACCGGGCAGGGATTCAGCAAAACTGGGTTTCGAGCAAAGGGGCGGGAAGGAGCGTCACGATCTCGTTCACGAGGTCGTCGTCTGAGATCGACACACGGCCCGCCATGGTTGAACCGATGAGGGTGAGTGCGCCGCCGGCGACGAACGTCGCTGTGAGTTCGGGTCGTGGACCAACCAGCTGGCCGCCGAGCGTGTCGATGGAGTCAAGCCACAGGCTCGCGTATCCGTGCACGATCTGGTCGTACGCACCCCGCGAGAGCGACAGGTCGAGGACACTCGCGTAAACCGGGTAGTGCTTGACCATGTGCGTGACGAGCCGGCGGTAACCGTCGGCTGCGGCGTCCTGCCTGCTGGCGGCATCCGTGCGAATGAGATCGATGACGGATGCCCGCGCTTCGGCGAGCTGGACGTGCAGATATTCGCGGGCCAGGTCGTCGAGCCCGCTGAAGTGGGCGTAGAACGAACTGCGGCTGATGGCGGCGGTGCGAACGATGTCGCTCACCGTAATGGGAGCAGACTTCGCGGTCGTCAGTGACTCAACAGCGGAAAATATTGCCCGCCGGGTCTTCTCCGCGCGCGGGTCGGATTTGAGAATACGCAGGGACTCCACCGGGATCTCTGCGCTTAACATCAGACCAGTCTACCACTTCTCGGACAGGTGTCCGACAACGGGTGCTCGCATCCGTGGTAATGCAGAAAACGCCGGAGCCTCGCGGCTGGGGCGGCGGGTTTTCAGCTGCCGGAGGCCGACTCGTCGACGATGCCGATGAAGCCACTGCCGACACCATCAACCTCGGTGCGGCTCATGCCGGGCGCCGGCGCCGGAAGCTCGTCGGGGTCATGGTGTGAGCAGGTCAGATAAGTGAAGGTCGGCCACCACTTTTTTGGCCGGGCGGTTTCGGTGAATCCGCACACATCGCAGGTGAGGTCGACCCAGACGGACTTGGTCCCCGTGCGGTTGGCTCGTGACTGGACCAGCCAGGCCGGCGGATGCGTGTCGAGCTCGGTGAGTTCCTCGACGCTCAGTCGCGAGGGGATGCCGTGGCGCACCGCCATCTCCAGCGGGATGTCCAGTCGTTGTGCGGCTTCTCTTCTCGTAACCATGTCGCTCAATGATAAGCGCCCTGCCCGGGATCAGGCCCTCCTCACCCTCTGGCGCACCGCTGGTTTTCCACAGTTCGAGGCGCGGTGAGGGCTTTCCCAGCCGGAGCCGTTAGCCTTGTTCGGACCCGTGGGACGATCTCGGTGCGCTAACCGGTCGTCCACCCGAACCAAAAACGCTGCCCCAGTATGCCGCTTTTCGCTGTGCCTGCTGCGTGGCTGGAGACTACATGAGTAACCCGAACCTCGACGCCGCCCAGAACGGCGGCACGGGCGAACCCGCAGCCTTCCCAACGCGGGCGAGCCTCCGCAAGGCCGCAGGCGTGCGAGCCGCGCAGTCCGGTGCGAGCCAGCCGGTCGACCTCCTCGCGTCAACGACGGCCCCAACGACGGCGCCCACCCTCTCGCTGGCCCCGAAGCCGGCCCGTGCCGCTGCTGCCTCCTCGCCCGCTGTGACGCGCACGCTTCGCTCGCGCTGGCGCAGCATCCGTTCGACCGTGATTGTTGCGCTCGTCGTCCCCGGAATGTTCGGAACCATTGCCCTTCCGGCATACGCGTTCGAGAGCACGCCGGAAGCGGCTGCAGCCGCCGCAGATCAGACCGGCGCACAGTCACTCATCGTCAACGACTGGACCGCAGAGACGGTCAGCCGCGACAGCTACACGGCAACGACACCTGAGGAACTTTCCGCATCGAAGGCGGCTCTCGCCGCTGCGGCAGCACAGGCAGCACAGGCTGCGTCCCGGGCGTCGAACTCAAACAGCTCAAGCAGCAGCGTCGGCGCGTACACCGGTCCGGCAGGGGCATGGGTTCGACCGGTCAGCGGATCAATCTCTTCGCCGTACGGTCCCCGCGGGCTCATCTGCAACGGTGCCGGCTGCTCCAACTCATTCCACGACGGGATCGACTTCAGTAACGGCTGCGGAACGCCCGTCGGCGCCGTTTCAGCCGGTCGCGTGACGTTCGTTGGCAACGGCGGTGCATACGGTAACCGCGTCATCGTCGACCACGGCGGCGGAATCGAGTCGATCTACGGGCACCTGCAGGGCGGCTCGTACCGGGTATCCGTTGGCGACACCGTCGCGCCAGGCACCATTGTTGCCAGCGTCGGCGCAACCGGTGTTGTCACCGGCTGCCACCTCGACCTCAAGATCAGCGTCAACGGGAGCTTCACCAACCCGGTGCCATTCCTGGCCAGCCGGGGCCTGAAGCTCTAGTACTCGCGAGCGCGCTGCCCTAGCCTGAGAGTCATGCTGGGGGAGAGTTTCGCAGGAGTGACGACGTCGGGTTCGCGCCCGATGCGTCTGGTGATCGCCGCGCTCCTGGTTACGCTCGCCGTGATGGTTTCCCCCGCGACGGCATCCGCTGCGGCATCCGTTCACACCGCGCCCGCCAACGGGACGGTGATCGCGACCCTGAAGATCCCGCGCTTTGGCGCTGACTACGCCGAGCCGATCGGCGAGGGAATCGGTGAACGGGATGTCCTCAATTCGATGATCGGGCATTTCCCGGAAACGGCGATGCCGGGCGAGCCGGGCAACTTCGCGCTCGCGGGGCACCGCGTGACCTATGGCAAGCCCTTTCACCTGATTGGAAGTCTCGTCATCGGCGACCCGATCATCGTCGAAACGGCGGAAGGCGCATATCTCTATCGCTTCCGCGCGTCAGAGTACGTCCCGCCGTCCGCCATCGACGTGACGTACCCGGTGCCGAGGCAGCAAATGTCGACCGATGTCGAGAGCGTGATCACTTTCGTGGCCTGCAACCCGCTGTTCTCCACCGCTGAGCGCATCATTGCCTACGGCGTCTTCGAGTCGTTTACGCCAGCTGGCGGAGCGCCCGTCCGCGCGGGCTAGCGACCCTTACCGCTTCTGTGGAGCGGTCCTCGGGCCAGCGTCGTAGCGCGCGAGCGCGTCAGCATCCTGAGCCAGTCGCGAGACCCGTCGGGCGGTGTCCAGGGCCTCCACGGGGTCATCCGCGGCTTCGGCGAGGGCAAGCTGGCGCTCGGCCGCGGCGAGCCGGGTGCGCGCGTCAGGACCGACGCGGCTCCGGTTGTCTTCGATGAACCCACGGGCGACCTCGAGGTGGCTCCGTGCCGAGAAGAGTGCTCCGCGCAGTGCTTCCTTCGCGTTCTCGTTGCGCTGCTCGATACTCCGAGCGGCCGCGAGGGCGGCGTCGAGCCGTGCGACAGCGTCACGAAGCTCATCCAGCCGGGCGAGGGGATCGGGTAACTGCCTGCGGTCGGTGACAAGCGCGATCGTCGCCGTGACGACATCCAGCGCCCGGGAGATCTCGTCGGCCGACTCGGGAAGCGGGGCGGAATCCCGCCTGGCTGTTGCCTCGCTCACGGCACGCCGGGTCTGCGCGACCACCGTGGCCAGCTCAGCGCTTGCTGCATCGAGGCCGGATGCCGTTCGGTCGACGGAATCGAGCGCGTGCCGCGCGTCCTGCAGGTGGCGTCCGGCGACCGCGAGGGTCTCGGTGGCCGGCTCGCTCGCCGCGACGCGCTCGCGGGAGGCCGCGAGAGCCGTTCGAGCGGACGCGAGAGCATCGCCAGCCACCGTGGGAGCGCCACCGACTCGCGCGTAGGTATCCGGCGCGTAGGTCTCGCTGAGGCGGTCGAGAGTGGTTTCGGCGGCTGGCAGCCGCGCCTCGGCGGTCGCGATCGCCTGTTCGAGTTCGGCCAGCTGCTCAGGCGCAGAGCGCTCGAGTGCCCGCCTGGAGTCGAGACTCGCCGTTTGCGCCCGGATGGACGCGGAAACTTCCCGGCACAGCTCGATAATGCGTTGCGACCAGCGCCGGCGCTGTTCGTCGCTGTCCGGGACGGCGTCGTGGAGCTGCTGGTGCAACCCGAATGCCTCGCGCAGCTGCTCGCGGCCCTGTTGAACCGCGCGGGCCAG
>JAZQRG010000476.1:0-12775 GCA_045629445.1 Mycetocola sp.
TGGTAAGACCCATTGTCTTCCTAAGACCGCTTGGCCTCCGACTTAGCACCGATTCGGTCACCGGTGTGATGGTGAGGTGCGTCGTGTGCGGCAACAGCGAGCCGTCTGGCTGGGTGATCCCGGGTTGCTGCTGTAACAGCCACCCGTTGACCCGCACCCGGTCTGCCCACAGGTGCGGGTCGACCCGTCGGTCGGGTGGCGCGCTGTCATCCGCCTCGACGGCGAGCAAAGGTCCGACGGGCGAGCCGACCACCCGCAGTCCCTCGATCGCGTCGATTGCGTGAGTAACGGCATCCGTCGCCCGACGACACGTCGCCGCGAGCGACGCGAACCCGTCGTCACCGAGCCGTTCGATGATCGCCCACGCCGCCGCGAGCGCGCCAGCGGAACGTGACCCGAGCACGGTCGGATTGACGACCGGGTATCCCGGCCACTCTTTCGTCGCGAAGTACTGGGCGCGGTGACGGTCACGTCCGCGATGCAGCAGAACGGATGCCCCCTTCGGTGCGTATGCGAACTTGTGCATGTCGGCCGAGATGCTCGTCACGCCGGGCACCGCGAAATCCCACGGCGGCAGGCGGTCGCCGCCGGTTCCCCACCAGGGCAGCACCCAGCCACCGATGCAGGCATCCACGTGACAGGCGATCCCCGCCGCGTCGGCTGCAGCGGCGACCTCCGCAACCGGATCGAGGCTCGCGTGCGGGTAGGAGGGGGCGGAGACGACGACGAGTGCGACATCGGATCCCAGTCGGGAAGCGATGGTGGCTGGGTCAACCCGTCCGTCCCGGTCGACGGAGACGAGGTCGAGCTCGAGCCCGAGGTAGTGTGCCGCCTTGGCGAACGCAGCGTGCACGGTGATCGGTGCGACGATACGGGGCACACCCGTTCCGCCAGACGTGCGCCACAGGTCCCGTGCGGTTTTCACGGCGAGAAGGCAGCTCTCCGTGCCGCCCGAGGTGACCGAACCGACGACGTCGTCGTCTCCGGAGAGCATTCGCCGAGCGAACCGGACCACATCGCGCTCCAGGGAGGCGACGGAGGGGAAGGTCGTCGGGTCGAGTCCGTTGACGGGCTGCATGATCCGGATTGCTTCGGCGGCGAGCTCGTCGAGTTCTTCGAGTCCTGAGTCGTAGACGTAAGAGAGAACACGACCGCCGTGGGTGGGAGCGTCGGCCACGCGGAGCTCGCGGAGACTGTGAAGGATCTCGAGCGATCGTGGCGTCAGCGGCGTGGTCACCTGGCGGCCCCCGTCGGTGTCTGTTTCACGTCAATGTCGGTCTGGCGGAGCCGGTAGCGACCGAGCGTGAGAAGGCTCGCCGCCATGATCAGGGCGGGCACGAGGCTGAAGGCGAGCACGATACCCGCAACAGCGGCGGGGGACTGCTCCACATTCTGCCCTGCCACCCGTTCGGTATATCCGGTGATCGCGAGCACGACGGTGAGGACCGTCGCACCGAAAGCCATTCCGGTGGTCTCGCCTGCTGTCCAGACGCCGCCGAAGATGCCTGCCTTGCCCTCGGAGTGTTTTCGCGCGTCCACTGAAATAACGTCGGGCAGCATGGCCATCGGGAGGGTCTGCATACCCGCGTACGCTGCGCCCCCAACGGCGACAGGCAGGTAGATCCAGGCACCGGGTGCCCACAACTGGCCAACGATGGACAGGGCTGCGAGCGTGAACAGGGCGCTGGCGATCCGGAAGGCGCGTTCCTTCCCGATCCTCCGGGCGATCCTTCCCCAGAGTGGCGCGAGAAGCAGAGCGGGTCCGATGAGCGCGACGAACAGGAGAGTGACGGCATCCTCGGAGTCCAGCACCCACGTCGCGACATACTGGGCGCCGGCGAGCATGAGCCCGGTCGCGAGGCCCTGCAGCATGAAGGTCGCGAGCAGTGCGCGGAACGGCTGGGACCGCCGCAGCACCGAGACAGCCGCGCGGTAACTGTCGCGATATGGCGGGGTCGCACTGCGTTTCGTGAGCGGTGCGCTTCTCGGCGCGACGGAACTCGCGACGAGCATGCCTGCTCCGAGCACGACTCCGGCAACGAGCGCCATGGTGAGGTAACCGACTCGCTGGTCGTCGGCCGCTCCGCGCAGCAGGGGTCCACCGGCCCCGAACGCCAGAATCGCGACGGTAAGAACGACCACGCGCCAGGTCAGTAACCGGGTTCGGTCGTGATAGCCGGGCGCCAACTCGGCGGGAAGTGCGATGTACGGCACCTGAAACAGACTGAACGCTGTCGTCGAGGCGAGAAATGCCAGCAGCACCCAGAGAGCGGAGAGGGTCGGCGTCGCGCCGGCGGGCACCGCGAAGGTGAGCACGAAGAAGAGGGGAAGCAATGCACCACCGACCACCATGTACCGGCGCCTCGATCCGGTGAACGCAAGACTGTGGTCGCTTCGCGTGCCGATGACCGGATCGATCATGACATCCCAGACCTTGGCGAGGGTCACGACGAGGCCGGCGAGCAGCGCGCCGAGGCCGAGGGTGTCAGTGAGGTAGTACACGAGCACGAGTCCTGGGAGGGTCGCGAAGCCGCCTGTGCCCAGCGAACCGACCGCATACAGAGCGACGGTTTTCCGTGGCACGAACTGCACCGTTGCATTCATGAGGCGAGCATAGGGCCTTATCGGGTGCTGGCGCCGGTTTCCGCGCTGGCGGATGGGGCCTCGGACGTCTCGGGGCTGGCTGGCGGAGCCGGCTGACGCTCCGCCGATTCCCTGCGCCTGGTCACGGCGCTCGTCACCCGGTCGATGACGAACCCGAGCCCGATCGCGACCACGATTCCGATTCCGGCGCCGAGAAGCGGCTGGTCCTTCACCCAGTGCCCTGCGAGAAGGCCGATGAGCACGGAGTACGCCGCCCACGACACCCCGGCGAGCACCGTGAGGGGCCAGAATCTGCGATGCGCGAACCCGGTGGCCCCCGCCGTCATGTTCACGGCGATGCGCCCGATCGGGATGTACCGCGCGGTGAGGATGAGAGCGGCAGGGCGAGAACGGATGCCGTGCGCGGCCCAGTCGAAAGCGCGCACGGTGCGCGGATGCCGCATCCACGCGAAGCGCTCGGTTCCGATGGTGCGACCGATGAGGTAGGCGATGTTGTCGCCCAGGGCCGCTCCGACCGCAGCAACGAGCACGATCAGGATCGGGTTCGGCGTGCCGGTCGAAACACCGATCGCCGCGGCGGCCACGACGACGGTTTCGCTCGGCACCGGAGGAAAGAACCCGTCGATGACAACCACGGCGAAGACGAGGAGGTAGACCCAGGGGGACGTCGCCGCCTCAAGGAGGGCGTCGGAGAGGAAGTCCATGACAATCCGTTTCGGTCACGGTGCCGCAAATTGGGGCACCGTGATGAGGCTATGGAACGTCCGTCAGCGCCAGCATCCCTCTCAGGTATTGCCGCTCTCACACCAGAGGACCATATCTCTGTCAGGCGGAGAGCATCTTCGCCATGCACACGCTGTACGGCTCGCCGATGTACGAACCGAATTGTGGGATGTCGACGAAACCGTGAGCGCGATAGAGGGCAACGGCAGCCTCGTGCTTCGTGCCGGTTTCGAGCACGATCTGCCGGAGCCCGTTCGCTCGTGCGTCTGCTTCCATCCGGAGAAGCAGGTGCGACGCGATCCCTCGGCCACGAGCATCGGGTCGGACGAACATGCGCTTGAGCTCGGTGACGGCGACTCCCCACGGAACAAGGGCGGCCATGCCCGTCGCGCGGCCGAGGTCATCCCGGGCGAGGTAGACATCGACGCCGGGTTGCTGGAGCTCGGGAACGCTGAGAAGAAAGGTGTTCTCCGGCGGGTAGAGCGAGCGCGCGAAGCTGGTTCCGAGACTTAGAAGTTCGATAACGTCAGGCTGATCCGGTGGCTCAATCGAAATACGGGGAACGGGCGTTGTGGCGCTTCGCTCTGGCGCGGGAACCGTCGACTGCGAGGAACTCATGCTGTCAGCAAACAGCAGTTGTGTTTCCCTCGGGTTACGCCGGGGGAAATCCCGCGTGTACACAGCACAAAACCCGCCGCACGAGCTGCGACGGGTTTCGGGCGATGTGCGGCGCGGTATCAGGCCTGGGTGCCGATGGCGAAGCGGACGGCGCCGGCCTCGTCCACTTCCGCGTCAAGAATCTTGTCGTCGAGCACGGTTGCGGAGTTCTCGTCGACGAAGATGCGAGCACCGGCCACCTCGACGACGGCATCCGTCGGTTCAGGCGACGCGGCGACAGCGACCGACAGGTCGGTCGACTCAACGGCCGGACTCGAGATGCGCAATCCGGCTTCCTCGGTCCCAGCGGTCTGGAGGGTGATGGTCTTGACGATGGTGCTTGCGTTCTCGGTGAGGGTGAGCATGAGCTTCCTTTGCGATCGGCGGTCAGAAGTGTCCCACCTTTCCGAACCATTCGCCCGACCTCAAGCTGAGCGGTGCCATTCACACGAAAGACGGAGGGTCCGCAAACGACGGATGCCTCCCCGCCAGGTGGCGAGGAGGCATCCGTTAAGTGCGTGTATCTCTAGGCTGCGCGACCGCTTGAGTTGCGCGTAAAGAGGCCGTAGATGAGGAGCACGATGATCGAGCCGACAATGGCGGTCAGCCACGTCGAGATGCTCCAGAACTCATTCATGTCGATTCCGAACAGCAGGCCACCGAGCCAGCCGCCCAGAAGTGCGCCCACCACGCCGAGGAGCAACGTGATGAACCAGCCACCGCCCTGTCTGCCAGGAAGGATGGCCTTTGCGATTGCGCCAGCAATCAGACCGAGAAGAAGAAATGCCAGGAAGCCCACGGCTCCACCTCCATTTGTTCGATGGGGCTGTCGTTGCCGAAGCCCCGCTGACCCGCCCGGTTAGGCTGGTGTAACTCAGAGTACCGCTTTTGCGTTTTATCTGAGGAATTGCCCCTAAGTCATTGCGAAATCCGAAGAAGTGCGTGACAATTCCGCCTTCATGCCGTAATGTAGTCAAGTCGGCTCTGGACACCGTGGATGTACCGCGGAAGGGTTTGTAAGTCTGGTGGGCCGGTTATACATCGCGAAAACGCGACTTGTATTCACTCTGATGTGAAACGGTCCCGGCCATCGACTGCCCGGGTATATGAATGCTGCAGCTCTGCTGTGCGCTTCTCGATTCATGCATGATCTAAAACCCGGAAAGTACTATGCCCAAGAACAATAAGCCAGCAGGCGGCCGCCCCGCCCGCAACTTCGACCCGAGCTACGCACGCAAGAGCGGCGGCCCGGCAGGAACAACAGCAGGCAGCAGGAGCCCAGGACACCGCGGATACCGCGCGGCAGAAACCGACGCACCGAAGAAGGCCCGCTGGAACGCCGACGAGCGCGCACAGCGCCGTCACTCCGACGAGCCTCGCGAACAGCGCGCGCCCCGCGACGACCGTTACGACGGTGGCGCCCAGTCGCAGCGCTCCGAGCGTCCGGCTTACGGCCGCGACGACCGTGCGCCCCGTGGCGACCGCAACGAGCGTCCCTCGTACAACGACCGTGCCCCGCGCGGCAACGGTGAGCGTCCCGCATACAACCGTGGCGAGAACCGCACCGAGCGTCCGGCTTACGGCCGTGACGACCGTGCACCCCGTGGTGACCGCAACGAGCGTCCCTCGTACAACGACCGTGCCCCGCGCGGCAACGGCGAGCGTCCCGCGTACAACCGCGGCGAGAACCGTACCGAGCGTCCGTCGTTCAACCGTGGCGAGCGTTCCGAGCGTCCCTCGTACAACAACGACCGCCCGTTCACGCGCGGCGAGCGCATCGAGCGCCCGTCGACCGGTCGCATCTCCTCGGGTCGCGACGACCGTGCACCCCGTGGCGACCGCAACTTCGACCGCCCCCGCAACGCCGGCTCAGACACGAACTTCTACCCGAACCGCGACGCCAAGGGCAACTTCACTCCCGAAGACGACGTAGTGCTCGAGCGCCTCGAGGCCCAGGCCACGCTGGCCGTCGACGTCGAAGGAATTTCGTTCTCCGACCTCGGCCTCGGTGGCAACATCGTCGCCGCTCTCGCTGAACTCGGCGCTCCGAGCCCTTTCCCGATCCAGGCAGCCACCATTCCTGACGTCATTGCAGGCAAGGACGTCCTCGGCCGCGGCCGCACCGGATCGGGCAAGACCATTGCCTTCGGTGCACCTCTCGTTGAGAAGCTCATGGAAAACGGTGGAGGCAAGAAGCGCGCCATGGGTCGCAAGCCCCGCGCACTGATCCTCGCCCCCACCCGCGAGCTTGCCCTGCAGATTGACCGCACGGTTCAGCCGATCGCCCGCAGCGTTGGCCTGTTCACCACGCAGATCTACGGCGGAGTGCCGCAGAACCGTCAGGTTGGCGCTCTCCAGCGCGGTGTCGACATCATCGTCGGTACCCCCGGCCGGATCGAAGACCTCATCGAGCAGGGACGCCTCGACCTCTCCGAAGTGACCATCACGGTCCTCGACGAAGCCGACCACATGTGCGACCTCGGCTTCCTCGAGCCGGTTCAGCGCATCCTGCGCCGCACCGCAAACGGTGGCCAGAAGCTCCTCTTCTCGGCAACCCTCGACAAGGGTGTTGCCTCCCTCGTCAAGGAGTTCCTGCCGTCGCCCGCCGTGCACGAGGTCGCCGGTGAAGACCAGGCCTCCGCAACGATCGACCACCGTGTTCTCGTGGTCGAGCACCGCGACAAGGACCGCATCATCGAGGAGCTCGCGAACCGCAACGAGAAGACACTGATCTTCTCGCGCACCCGTGCGTACGCCGAGCGCCTCGCTGACCAGCTGGAGGATGCAGGCATCCGTGCCGTTTCGCTCCACGGTGACCTCAACCAGGCTCGTCGTACCCGCAACCTCGCGCAGCTCACCTCAGGTCGAGTGAACGTGCTCGTTGCGACCGACGTCGCCGCACGTGGCATCCACGTTGATGACATCACCCTCGTCATCCAGGCCGACGCTCCCGACGAGTACAAGACCTACCTTCACCGTTCGGGCCGCACCGGCCGCGCGGGCAAGGAAGGTGTCGTTGTCACGATCATCCCGAAGGCGCGTCAGCGTCGCATGACCGAACTGCTCGGTCGCGCCGAGATCGAGGCTGACTACGTTCAGGCTCGCCCCGGTGACGAGATCATCGAAGAGCTCGCCGGTCGCATGACCAACAAGAAGCTCACCGCCTAACAGCTGAGCGACCAGAACACCCGTTCCGGTCGAGATCACCCGTTCTCACGGATGTTCTCGACCGGAGCGGGTGTTTTCGTATGCCCGGGCAGAATGAGTGCATGCACATTCGCCCCTTCCGCGCCGATTCCGAGGTCGACGACACCGAGCCGGTCGTCGCGCTCTGGCAGGCGTCGGGACTGACCCGCCCCTGGAACAATCCCCACCGGGACATCGAGCGCAAGCTCACGACGCAGCCGGAACTGTTCCTCGTTGGCGAAACGGATGCCACGGTGACAGCGACGGCAATGGTGGGCTTCGATGGTCACCGGGGATGGGTGTACTACCTGGCCGTCGATCCGTCTCAGCGTGGTCGCGGCGCCGGCCGCGCACTCATGAACGAGGCCGAACGGCTTCTCGCTGAGCGCGGCTGCCCCAAGGTCACCCTCATGGTGCGGTCAACCAACGCTGACGTGCTGGCGTTCTACGAGACGCTCGGCTACGCGGCCGACGATGTCACGGTCCTCGGCAAACGACTCATCGCAGATTGAGTTCGGCCACCGATACCCGTCGCGGTGTCGCGTAAAGCCAGCCCCGAATCAGGCGAGTGACGAACGGCAGCACCCAGAACGTCATGATCGGCGCGAGGGTAAGCGTCGAGATGAGCACGTGCAGGAACGTGCCGAGGTTGTCCCAGCCCGGAATTTGCGCCACCAGGAGTGTAAACAGCAGGTTGAGCGGGAAGAAGCCCAGCCAGATGCTCGTCGCCTGCTTCCAGCGGGGTGGAGTGACCGGGGCTGGGCTTTCGCCCACTGATGGCTCGCTCGGGGCGTCGAACCAGCCCTCGATCCCGGTCCGTTTCTCGACCCGCGACTGCTCCATGAAGTCGCCGCCCTCCTCCAGCCAGCCTTCCCGCTGAGGCGAGCTTTCCCAGGCGTCGAGCGTGAACTCGTCGGTGAAGCGGTAGAGCATGTGCCAGATCTCGGAGGCTGCTCCCGCGCGGACCCAGCCCGAGCCAAGGAAGCCGGGGAAGGTTGCGGCCATGCGGATGCCCGACTGTACCCAGGCGGTGGCCTCAGCGATCCGCTCGGGGTTCACCCGGCGTTCGATCGAGACGGTGATTGGTTGGTGTTCCATGCTTCGAGCTTTGCCTACCTCTGTTTCGGGAACGTAACAGCCGGCATCCGCTCGCGTGTGACACGCCTCAGAACAGCATCGGCTGTTCGGTCGACGGCAGTATTCGCGCACCGGTCGATCCGTCATCGCTCGCAAACGCCTGCCGCTCGCCCGCGTCATTTCGCAGCATGCCGAGCGCCTTCGAACGGATGCCGCCGGTCGCGGGATCTTCGCGGCCACGTTCGAGTCCGTGGGCTCGGATCAGCGGCGAAATGCGTGCGGCGAGCCAGGTGCGGTACTCCTTCGGTGCGTACTGGCCGCGGGCGTAGAGTGCGGTGTACTGAGGCACCAGTTCGGGATGCTGCCGCTCGAGCCAGTGCATGAACCACGGCTTGACGCCCGGCTTGAGGTAGAGCGAGGTGAAGAGCACGTTCGTGCCTCCCGCCGCCTTCACCTGTCGAAGTGCTTCGTCGAGGTGGGCCTTGGTGTCGGTGAGGTAGGGCAGGATCGGCATCAGGAAGACGCTGCAGTCGAGCCCGGCGTTCCGCACAGCGGTCACTGTGGCCAATCGCGCCTTGGCCGACGGGGTGCCGGGCTCGATCGACTTCTGCAGTTCGTCGTCGTAGATCGCGATCGACATGGCGAGGTCGACGGGCACCGTCTGGGCGACCTCGGCGAGCAGTGACAGGTCGCGCCGCAGCAGCGTGCCCTTGGTGAGGATGGAGAGCGGGGTGCCAGAGTTCGCGAGCGTGGTGATGATGCCCGGCATCAGCGAGTACTTGCCCTCTGCGCGCTGGTACGGGTCGGTGTTGGTTCCGAGGGCGACGGGATACTTTCCCCAGCTCGGTTTGGCGACCTCTTTCGCGAGCACGTCGGCGATGTTGATCTTCACGACGACCTGGTTGTCGAAGTCGTCGCCGGCGTTGAGGTCGAGGTAGGTGTGGGTGGGGCGCGCGAAGCAGTTGTGGCTGATCACCCCGTTCGCGACGAAATCACCGGTGCCAGTGGTGATGTCGATCATGTCGATTTCAGTGCCGAGGTCCTCTATGGAGACGATCTGAAGACGGGCATCCGACTTGACTGCGGAACCAGAAATATCGAGCTTTCGCGTAATTGCCGGGTCCGTGAGCGCGAAAAAGCGCGATCGCATGGGCAGCCCGCCCGTGACGCGAATGGAAGAGACTCCGTTTGGTCGTTCAGATTCATGGACGTAAGTGATTCCCAGAAGTGTCATCGACCGTTTGATGTGACCGTGTAAGACGCGGTCGCTGTTCGAGATGCGGAGTACTCCCCGGGAGCAACTGCCTTCCGCGTCGAACACGCCAGCTAGGAATCCAGCCGACCACGCGGGGTCGTCGAACTCTGGCCACTCGATCAGCTCGTTGATTCGGTCGAAGTGGCCCGCCTGTGCGGTGTGGATGGCCGTCATAGCTCGTCGTCCTCCGCCCGCTGCGACGAAGGGACGAAGGCGTGTTGGTACACCTTCCAGCTCCAGAAACCTCCTCGTCTGCGTAAGCGCTTCGGCATCCGCGAGGGCAAGCCGGAACATGCTGACGTTGTTCGGTCGTCCGTTGGGGCGAGTGTACGTGCGCCGGAGCATCATTCCATCGCCGCGGATCATGCCCGCCAGATACCCTCGCCGATATGTCTCGGTTTCACTCGGGACCGACGTGACCTGTGACAGGCCGTTGAGCCCGAAACCGACGAGTTTGTTGTGAGTCGTGAGGTACGGCCGCTGGCTGCCGTCGGTCGCCCGCTGGACGTACTTCCAACCGCGCTCGGTGAGGAAGCGGTGGTCACCGCTCGCGATGAGCTCGGTTCTATCGGCGAGGGTGATGCGGAACGGTCGCTTAACGGTGCCCCAGGCAGCGAGAACCTGTGTCTTCACATAGTGGCGGTAGGAACCGCGAGTCTCGGTTCCCATCACTTCGTCGCCGACCTGCACAAGCCGCAACGGTTTTTGGCGACCGTCACCCATCAAAATGAGGGTGTCGGGGTCGAGGCAATAAACGCACGCATGACTGCAGCCACGGTAAGGATTGATGGTCCAGCCGAACGGCATCTGCGACTGCCGGGGAATCTTGTTAAGCGCCGACTTCGCAAGCACTTCGTGGAAGGTCACCCCGGCGAACTCCGGTGTCTTCACGCTGCGCACGAGATTGTTGAGCTTCGCAAGGCCCGGAAGGGCCGATGGCTCCTCGGTGCCGAGCTGCTGACCTTCCCACCTCATGTCTTCCATTAGAACATGCTTTCGGTGAAATAGGCCACCGTCTTTCGCTCGCGCCATAACAATCTTCTATGCGGCGAGGTTCAGTGTGCGCAAAGTGCGCTGAAAGCATCCGTTCGCGTTCTTTTGCGCACACTGAACTGGGAGCGCGGCGTTCAGTGTGCGCAAAGTGCGCTGAAAGCATCCGCTGGGGTTCATTTGCGCACACTGAACCCGCGTGCGTTAGAGAAGGCCCGCTGCCGCGACGATGAGCCCGGCGCCGACCACCCAGAACAGCACCATAAAGGCCCAGTCGCGCGCCCGGAACGGCACGAGATACCGTTCGGTTCGCGACTCGTGCGCACCAAATGCCCGCGCATCCATGGCGAGTGCAACCCGCTCGGCGTGCCGGATGGCTCCGACGAGCAGCGGCACGATGTAGCCGAGACCACGACGGATGCCCGCGAGTGGCCCCCTGCCGCCTGACACTCCCCGAACGCGATGCGCCCGGCGGATCTGCTCGAGCTCGAGCCGAAACCGGGGAACGAAGCGGTACGCGGCGAGGGCGGTGTATCCGATCCGATACGGCACGTGCAGCTGTTGCACCAGTGCACGCACGAGGTCGGGGCCGGTCATCGTAAGTCCCGCAATGAGCGCGAGTGACAGCAGGGCACCGAGCCGGAGCGCGGTCGCCAGCCCGATCAGCCAGGCTCCGAGATAGAAGCGGTAGGCGCCGATCTGGAACAGGAGCTGCGTGTCGTCGACGCGAGCGGCATCCGTCCACAGCCCGAAGCTCAGCGACAGCACCGCGACGACAACGGGCAGACCGAGCCACAGCCCAACAGCGACCCTGGCGCTGAGCTTCGCACCGACGCTGAGAAGCAGCAGCGCGAGCACGATGAAGACCAGCGGTGTCGCAATGTCGCGCACGAACAACAGGTAGACCATGAACGGCAGCGGCCCGGCGATCTTCGCCAGCGGGTTCAGCCGGTGCAGGAAGTGTCGACGGGTGACCCCCTGCCGTACCGCGTACGGGTCGAGTGCAGCGCTCATGAGATGGACCCGGGCAGATCGCGCAGCCGGGTGACTGACCGCCACGACGGATGCCGCGTCACGCCTCCCATCGCACGCGCGAGCGGCGGCAAACCGAGCCCGGCGCTCTCGAGCAGCTCAGCATCGCCGAGGACGTCGGCGGCGGCGCCGAACGCCAGCAGTCGCCCGTCCTGCATCACGGCGACGTGGCTCGCGTACTCGGCAACGAGCTGGAGATCGTGGGTGACGGTGATCACGGTCGTGCCCGCCCTGTGCAGGTCGGAGAGGAGCGTGAGCAGCTCATTCGCGCGCTGGCGGTCCTGCCCGAACGTGGGTTCGTCGAGGACGAGCACCGGCGCCCCGGTGATGAGTGCTGTGCCCACCGAGAGCCGCCGCTTCTGCCCGCCGGAGAGGAGAAACGGGTGCGCGTCGCGGAGCGACTCCAGCCCGAACCGCTCGAGCATCGCTGTCACCCGTGCGTTGATCTCGACTACGTCCGACCGCGCGCCGTCCCGGCCGCGCCGGATCCGCACGCCGTGCGCGAGCTCATCGAACACCGTGTTCTCGATGAACTGGTGTTCCGGGTTCTGGAACACGAAGCCCACCTGATCGGCGAGCAACCGAGCGTCGGCCGTCGCCGGATCGAGCTCGCCGATGCGAACGCGCCCGCGAGGCGGCGGGACAACCCCCGCGAGCGCCTGCACGAGCGTGGTCTTACCCGCGCCGTTGGCTCCGATGACGGTGACGAAGTCGCCGCGCGCAATGTCGAGCGACACATCTCTGAGGATCGTCGCCCGCCCGCGGGTCACGGTGAGGCCGCGCACACTCACCGCTGGCCCTCCTGGCACGGTCGTCGGCTCGAGCGTGCGCTCCGCGAGAACCGGAAGCGAACGGATGCCGTCGAGCGCGGTCGTGAGCTCGGCCGGGGTGAGCGGCAGGGGATCGAGGGGAACGCCGGCGTCGCGAAGTCGCAGCGCCGCGAGGGTCGCGACGGGCAGCCAGACACCGAGCGTGGCGAGTTCCGCTGCGGCGCCGGCGAGGACCTCGCGCGTTCCGCCGGAGAACGCGATCGTCCCGGAGCGATCCAGGACGATCACCCGGTCGACGAGGTCAATGGCGGCGTCAAGGTTGTGCTCGATGAGCACGATCGCGTGCGTGCCAGCCGCAGCGATGGAGCGCAGCACGGCGTAAACGTCGGCGATCCCGGTGGGGTCGAGGTTCGCTGTGGGTTCATCGAGTACGAGGACCCCGGTATCCATGGCGAGGGCGCACGCGATGGCGAGACGCTGC
>JAZQRG010000477.1:0-5483 GCA_045629445.1 Mycetocola sp.
TGGCGGTGCCCCCGGTCAGATCGCCGCTGGCTGATCGACCGGATTCGCCGTCTCCGGCCAGTGCCGGTGGGTCGACGGGTGCGAGTCGATGGGTGAGCGGAAAAGAACCTGGGGACACCCGTCGCTGGCTGTCACTCTCTGCATGTGGATGCCGTAAACCGGTTCCAGCACCTCCGGTCGAAGTATCTGCTCGATGGTGCCCGTCGCAACAACCTTGCCCCGGTCGAGCAGAACGAGACTGTCGCAGTACCGAGCGGCGAGATTGAGGTCGTGCAGGACGATAACTGTGGTCACGCCGAGTGCGCGCACCAGGGCGAGGATCTCGTGCTGGAAATGGATATCGAGGTGGTTCGTCGGTTCATCCATCAGGAGATGGGTGGCTTGCTGGGCGAGCGCGCGCGCAATCAGGACGCGCTGTTTCTCGCCGCCAGAGAGGTCACCGAAATCGCGGTCGACGAGATGCTCAGCGCCCACCTGGCCCAGTGCGCCGGACGCAATATCGACGTCGCGTTGCGACTGTCGTTGCCAGGTCCCTAGGTGCGGACTGCGACCGAGCATTACCGTATCGGCAACGGAGAGCGGCAATTCGCCCGCAGCCTCCTGCACCACAACGGCAATGGCGCGTGCAAGATCCCGAGAACGGATGCCGGCGATCGATGCGTTCTCAACATCGATGGTGCCCTCGTCCGGGGTCAGGGCCCGATAGAGGGTTCTGAGCAGCGTGGTCTTTCCGCTCCCATTCGGGCCGATGAGACCGACGACGTCGCCGGACCGTGCGGTCAGCGACGCCTTCAGCAGGACCTGGGTTCCGGAATAGGAGTGCGACACCCCGTCAGCCGTAATCATGATCCGGTGCCGAATCGTTCGATGATTCGCTCGAGGCCAGTGACCGAGAGAGGCGAGGGCGGTTCGGTGAAGTTGAACAGCTGGACCAGGACGTCGCCCTCCGACAGCGCGGTGAGTGCGTCGCTGCCCGGCAGGCTCCTGACTTCGCCCTCAACTCCGGCGGCGTCTCCCTGGTAGAGCAGGATCAGGACGTCGGGGTCTCGGGCGATGAGTTCCTCCACGCTCACCTCGAAGACGCGTTCAGTCTCGGATTCGAAGACATTCGTGAAACCCGCTGCTTCAAGTTGCGGCTGTGACATCGATGCCCGGCCATAGGCGTAGAGCGGACCGCCGCCGGTTGACGGATAGAGAACCGCTGCGGTCCGATCGGGAGCTGCGGCCGTCGCTTCCTCGACGGCGGCGACACGCGCGGTCAGGTCGGCGACGAGCTGCTCGGCTTCATCGTTGCGGTCGAAAATTCTGCCGTAGGTCAGGACCTGTTCGTAGAGCGAGTCGAATGAGGTGTCCTCGACGCCAGTGGGGCAGTACACCGGCTGAATAAGGGCGTTTGATCCGCTGTCGAGCAGGCCGGCACGTGTGAGGCCGTCAGGCAGGCCGAGGACGAGGTCCGGCTGCTGGGCCAGCACGATTTCTGCCGAGATCATGAGGTGGCCTGATGCGTCGATCGTGTCGGAGAGCGTGTCGATCGCTCCGATGCGGTCGGCGAGAGCGGCGTCGTAGTACTCATCGGGAAACGGCCCCGCACGGGAGATGACGCGGTCGAGCAGACCCAGTCCGTCGAGGATCGTCGCTGGGGCGCTCTCGAGCAGGACGACGCGTTCGGGCGCTTGCTCGAAGACAACGTCCTCGCCACAGTTCTCGACGGTGAGCGGATAGATCGTCCTGCCGTCGATGACGCTCGCCGATTCTGCCGGAGCCGCGGCCGGTGCTGCGCATCCGGACAGAGCGACGGCGAGCACACCGGTCGCAACGGCGAGGAGTCGAATGGTCGGTGTCATGAGAGTCCTTCGGAGGTCACGAGCGGCGGGCATACATACGGCGGACGAGAATAAGCAGGAAGGGAGCGCCGACAACGGCGGTCAGGATGCCAATGGGCAGTTCGCGAGGCTGCATCACCGTGCGGGCGAGCGCGTCCGCCCAGATCAGGAAGAGTGAGCCGAGAAGAGCGGTGACCGGCAGCATCCGGCTGTGTACCGACCCGACGAGGCGCCGAGCGAGATGAGGGATGACGAGGCCGACAAAGCCGATCGCGCCTGCGGACGCGACAACGGCGCCCGTGCAGAGGGCAACAACGACGAGCATCACCACGCGAGTGCGCGCGGGGGAGACGCCGAGAGTGACGGCGGTTTCGTCACCTGCCGCAATCGCGTCGAGCCGGCGGCCGCCGATCAGGAGCGCTGCGAGGCTCACGAGTACGACGGCGACGACGGTCAGGAGCACGATGTCCCACCGCGCAAGGCCGAGGGACCCGAGAAGCCAAAACATGACCGACCGCGAGCCCTCCGCAGAATCGGACGCGAAGATGAGGAAACTGGTGGCCGCTGAGAGTGCGTAACCGACAGCGACGCCCGACAACAGCAGTCGAAGTGATGTCACGCGCCCGCCCGCGCGCGAGACAAAGAACACGACGAGTGAGGCTGCGAGTGCGCCGAGGAATGCGCTGAGCGGGAGCGCGTACTGGCCTGCGCCTGCGCCAAGGCCAAAGAGGATTGCGCCGGCGGCACCGGTCGACGCTCCACCCGAGATTCCCAGAATGTATGGGTCTGCGAGCACGTTGCGCACCATTGCCTGCAGGGCTGCGCCACAGAGTGCGAGCCCGGCGCCCACCGCTATGCCGAGCAGAACCCGCGGAATGCGGACGTTCCAGATGATGGTCTCATCGGCGCGTGACATGGGCACGTCCGGAGACAAGCCCAGGTGGTGGGCGACAACCTGCATGATCGTCGCAGGGGAGATGGCGACCGGTCCGATGCCAATGGTCAGGATCGCCGAAACCAGAAGTCCGACCGTAAGGGCGAGCGTCCACAGCGCGGTGCGTCGTCGGTTGGCGCGGATCGATCCGGTGAGGCTCGCCCCGCGGTCTGTCGGTCGTTCGTCGATGGACGTCATGGCCCGCCTCTCTACCTGCGACATCGTCGCAGGTGAGCGATTGCGGGGAAAGGGACCTTGAGCCCGGTTGGGCAGGTCGCGCGGCGTGATCCGGTGTCAGCGTGCCGTCTGGCACCGGGCGCACAGCCCAACGAATGCGCTCTGTCCCGGCTCCATACAGAAGCCCGATTCAGCGAGGATGGCTGCCGAGACACCGTCGAAGACGTGGGCAGGAAGCACGTCGACCTGACCGCACGACCGACACACGCCGTGCAGGTGTTCGTGACCGGCTGGTGCCGTCGCGAGGTGGTAGCTCACGGCTCCACCCGGCCGCTGCCGTTGCGCAATGATGCCCGACCGGCTCAGAACGTCAAATGTCCGGTAAACCGTCGCTCGATGGATGCCGTCCCCGGCGAGAATCTCGGCGACGGCATCGGCGGTCAGGTGGTCGTGATGACGAGCCAGCACTCCGAGCACGGCTCGGCGCGGGGCGGTCAACCGTTCGCCCGCCTGTTGCAACCGCGCCGTGGCAATCGAAAGCGCCTCTTCCTCATCGTGATGCAAATTTTCGTGGCTCGAGGCAATGCTTCCGTGCATACGCCATGGTCCCATGACGACAACGGCTTGGGAAGGAACGCATTCCCGCTATCGCTGGCCCCCGAGTTGGGGCGCGATTGATGCTCACGAACGGGGATACCGTGAGGAGATCGAAACGCGAGCGTGCCTCAGCTCTGTGCTTCCGCAGCGTTCGACGACACTATGTACAACGAGACGCAGGGAGCAGCGATGACGCTACCCGAGCACGGACGCCGCGGCAGCTGCGTCGCATTCACGCCCAGAAAAGGGCCGGCTCTGGCCGATGAACGTTTCTAACCTGGCCGGGGGACAGCGACGACAGTTGGACGGCTCGGTTGATGAGCACCCAGGAACACCGCAGGAATGCACGCTCGTCAACTCACTGACGGCGTCGGGCGCGATCGTAATCCCGGCGCACAACGAAGCCGCTGTGATCGAGCGGACGCTCCGCGGGCTGGCTTCGCTGAGCGAGCGCACTGACGTCGAGATCATCGTCGTGTGTAACGGATGCACCGACGACACGGCGTCCATCGCGCGAGCGGTTCCGGGAGTCACCGTCGTCGAGATCCCTCAGGCGTCGAAGACCGCTGCGATGAACGCGGGGGATGAGCAGGCCACCGGCTGGCCACGGCTCTATCTCGATGCAGACATTGAGGTCGCACCGGATGCCGTCCTGGCGGTCTTCGAGGAACTCAACCTTCCGGGTAACGTTGCGGCTCGGCCTCCTTTCGTCTACGACACCTCGGGGGCATCTTCTTCGGTGAAGGCCTACTATCGGGCCAGAAGTCGGATCCAGGTTCCAGCATCACGACTGTGGGGCGCCGGCGGATACGCGGTTAGCGAAGTCGGGCACAGCCGGTTCGCTGCCTTTCCCGACGTGACCGCAGACGACTCGTGGTTTGATGCCCAGTTCGCAGACAGCGAGAAGCACGTCGTCATAACGGTGCCCATGCGGGTGCGGACTCCACGCGATCTCCAGGGTCTCCTGGCGGTGCTGACGCGCCAGCGCAGGGGACAGGTGGAGCTCGGTGTGCCATCGGCGGCATCCGGTCGTTCCCTGTCACTTCTCCGTTCACTTCGCGGACCGCGCAGCGCGGCGGATGCGGCGTGGTACGTCGGGTTGACGGCTGTCGCCCGCCACCGCTCGCGGATGGCACTGCGGTCCCGGGTTCGGTTATGGGAGCGGGATGCGTCCAGTCGACCGGATCAGAGCCTCGCCGACGGGGGAGTGGCCCGATGAGTAACCGGAGCCGGGCGTCAGCGGTGAGCGCGGCACTGCGGCGCGAGTTTGACTGCTGTGTCGTCGGAGCGGGGCCAGTCGGCCTTGCATTCGCGCTCGAGGCCGCGGATGCCGGCCTTTCGGTGCTTCTCGTCGACGCCGGCACGGCGACCTCAGGACGGCGAGACATTCCCCGAAGTGTCGAGGGTCCCGACATCATCGTCGACCCCAACAGGCACGTGCCCATCCGGCAAGCGACGCGTCGCGGCATCGGGGGAACATCGTGGTTGTGGGGCGGCCGCTGTGTGGGATTCGACGCCATCGATTTCGAGCACCGTCCATTCGTTCCAGAATCCGGGTGGCCGTTAAGCATCGACGACATCACGCCATGGGCAGGTGCCGCTGCGGACTACCTCGACTGCGGAGCGGCACGGTTCCGCTCTGAGGTCAGCGGCTGGCCGGACCTCGGGGGCATTGAGGTGTCACAGGTCGAACGATGGTCGCGGCAGCCGAGGCTCGCTGGGCGACTTGGCCGCCGCGTCAGTGACCATTCCGGCATCACCGTGATGCTCAACGCCCCGGTTGTCGATATCGATGTCGACGCCGGCCGCACAGTCCGCTCTCTCGTTGTTGAGCACACGGGTAAACGAACACACGTGAAGGCGAACCGCTACGTGCTGGCCATGGGCGGACTCGAGACGACGCGCTTGCTCCTCAGCGTCCAGCAGTCGCGACCAGCGATGTTCGGCGGTGT
>JAZQRG010000478.1:0-4322 GCA_045629445.1 Mycetocola sp.
TCATCGAGGAGCAGGAGGTCCGGCTTCTGCAGGAGGAGCTTGCAGAGGGCGACCCGGCGCTTCTCACCACCGGAGAGGTTCGAGACCGGCAGGTCTCCTGGCGGCGTCCGCAGGGCGTCCATGGCCTGCTCGAGCTGCGAATCGAGGTCCCACGCGTCTGCATGGTCGATTTCTTCCTGCAGGGTGCCCCTCTCAGCGAGCCGCGCATCGAAGTCCCCGTCCGCCTCAGCCACGGCGAGCGAGATCTCGTTGAAGCGGTCGACCTTGGCCTTGATCTCGCCAACGCCCTCCTGGACGTTCTCAAGAACGGTCTTGGACTCGTCGAGTTCCGGCTCCTGCATGAGGATGCCGACCGTGTAACCGGGTGTGAGCTTTGCTTCGCCGTTGCTCGGTGTGTCGAGACCAGCCATGATCTTCAGGATCGTGGACTTTCCGGCCCCGTTGGGACCGACGACACCGATCTTGGCACCGGGGAAGAACGACATCGTGACGTCGTCGAGAATCAGTTTGTCTCCGACAGCCTTGCGGGCGCGGACCATGGAATAGATATATTCGGCCATATTGCTACCAGTCTATTGTTCTTGTCTTCCCAATGAGACATGTCCCCGTTCCGAGCACCCTGCCCACTGTCGAGTGATAGCCGCCAACGGCGGTACCGTGCTGGCCGATGAGGCACGATTCGTTCCACCGCACGGAGAACTGGATGGAATCGGCGGCATTGCCGATGGTGGTCGTGTCGAACGTGACCTCCATGGCCGCTTTATCGAAACCGGCGGCGACGAGACCGTCGATGAAAGCGCGACCGTCGGCAGCCGGATTTGCCGCGAGGGTCGCGGCGTTCACCTGGGCGAAGTACGGCAGGTTGTCTTCCGCGGGCCCATCGGGCTGCAGAGTGGGAGCTTCCGGCTCAGCAGCCGGCGATTCGGTCGCAGCGGGACCAGTCGCGGTCGGCGTCGGCGTCGCATCCGGAGCCGAACATCCAGCGAGCACCGCCGCGGCAAGAACGAACGCAGCAACGCTCGCTCCGACCCGGCATCCTGACCGTGCATCGGCATTCGCCACGCCATCTCCCCCGTGTGTCTTCTGGCCGGGGCGCGTCCAGTCGGAATGCCCCGTTACCCGTCGAGTCTAGAGCGGCTGACGGACAGCCGCTGTGTCGGCGGCCCGCCCTCGCCGCTGGTACTCAGAACGGCGTATCGGACTGCAGTGCCACCTTCTCCCTGTGGGCTTCTGCGTCGCCCTCATCACCCGCGGCATCGATGCCGCCAGGACGAGGCGCGTCTGGCGCCCAGTGCTGCTGTTCCCTGGCGGAGCCGCTCGCCGCTTCGTGTTGTCCTGGTTCATCCGGGTACGGTCCGGTCGGGGCATCGGAGAGGGCACCGGAACCGGACTCGCGATCACTGCCCGCATCTCTCGCCGGGGTCCTGGCATACCTGGCGGTCCCCCAGGCCAGGTCGTGCCCGACGCTTTCGGCGTCCACCTCGATGGCGGTCCCGCTCTTCTCGCCGTTCTCCCACCGCCTGATCCGCAGCCGACCCATGACGACGACACGGTCGCCCTTGTGAACCGACTCCCTGACGTTACCCGCCAGGTGCCGGAAGGCAGAGACCGTGTACCAGTTGGTTTCCCCCGCAACCCAGGTGCCTGAGTTCCGATCGAAGTAACGCTGGCTCGACGCGAGCCGAAAACTGGTCAGTTCGACGTCGTCGCGGATCCGCTTGAACTCGGGGACCGTTGCGACGAGCCCGGTGAGCGTGATGTGGTCTGTCATGAGATTCTCCCAACTCGATGGCGGCACTGTGCCGGAAAGGTTCCGGGGGCGACCTCTGTGCCGGACCGCCGCCCCCGGAACCATGGCTCGAGTGTGCGGTGATCCTTACGATGCCGAGGGCGCTTCCGGAGTTTCGGGGAAAAGGGCGACGCGTTCTCGGTGTGTGGAGGACGGAACGGATGCCGCTCGGCCGGTCGGTGCGGGCACCACTAATCTGTCTTCATGACGTACCACGCTGCAGAGAACCGTTATGACAACATGCACTATGCCAGGACCGGGAGGAGCGGACTCCTGCTCCCCCGTGTTTCCCTTGGCTTTTGGCACAACTTCGGCGATGGCCGGGATATCGAAACCCAGCAGGCCATCGTGCGGCGGGCGTTCGACCTCGGCATCACCCACTTCGACCTCGCCAACAACTACGGCCCGCCGCCTGGATCGGCCGAGCGCAACTTCGGCCGCATCTTCAACGACGACCTGAAAGCGCACCGCGACGAGATCATTCTCTCGACGAAGGCAGGGTACGAGATGTGGTCTGGCCCGTACGGCGAGTGGGGATCGCGCAAGTCTCTGCTGTCGTCACTCGACCAGAGCCTCGGCCGACTCGGTGTCGACTACGTTGACATCTTCTACTCGCACCGCCCCGACCCTGATACCCCGATCGAAGAGACGATGGGGGCACTCGCCACGGCCGTGACGAGTGGAAAGGCCCTGTACGCGGGCATCTCCAACTACTCGCCGGAACAAACGAAACGCGCTGCCGCAGCCCTTGCCGAGCACAAGATTCCGCTCCTGATCCACCAGCCGAGCTACTCGATGTTCAACCGGCACGTCGAAAACGGGCTTCTCGATGTCCTCGACGAAGTCGGCGCCGGGTCCATCGTGTTCTCGCCGCTCGCCCAGGGACTCCTGACCGACCGATACCTCGACGGAACGGTCCCCGAAGGATCGCGTGCGGCAACGAGCAAGTTCTTGCCGGCGGAGCGGATCTCCGAAACCTACCTCGAACGGGCACGCGCCCTCAACGAGTTCGCGGCCGGTCGCGGTCAGACCCTCGCCCAGCTCGCCCTCACCTGGGTGCTCAGGCACCCGCAGGTCACGTCTGCGCTCATCGGCGCCAGCTCTGTCAGGCAGCTCGAGCAGAACGTCGCAGCACTCCAGGCGCCTGCGCTCACCGCCGACGAACTCGCGGCAATCGAACCGTATGCCGTCGACGGGACCGGACTCAACTAGTCGATCCACTGTCTGCGGCCGGCCGATGTCGGTGGTGTCTTCTACGGTGTGAGGAGATATCACGAACCGGGGCCGGCCGCAGACAGGAGGCATCATGAACATCGCAACACACCCGCAGAGCGCAGTGAGGTCGAGCACACGAGCGGGCATTGAGCTCGTGGTGGTTCACGAGAGACTGTGGCGGGTTCTCAGCCGTGACGGTCGCATCCTCGGTCACGTCGAGAGAGTGAATACGGCCTCTGGCGACACTTTTATCGCCAAGCGGTTCTCGCCGGTCCGTGCGACGTTCCTCTCCCTCGGCCAGTTCTGGAACATTCAGGATGCCATCGACTGCCTCCACTAGATCGCTCGCCAGCTGCCGTCGTGACTGACGCAATAGCGACGAGACCGCCGCCAGGAGCGCGAAAGCGCGACACGGCGGCGACGTTGCGGGGTTCCGGTCGGTGCCAAAGGTAGCCTTCGGCACATGGAATGGTGGAATGAATTCGTAGACTGGCTCACCGCAACCGAGACGCGACCGGTGCTTTTCACCGCTGCAGTCGTCTTCGTTGCGATCATCGTTTCGGCGCTGCTCGCAGCGTCGATCACCAAGGCAGCCGTTCGTCGACTTGTCGACCAGCGGGATCGCGACCTCAAAACGGCGGCGATCGCCGCTCTCGTCGACGCCTCAACTGAAGCAGCAGCGTGGAACTCGCTGACGCCGCAGGAACAGACGCTCGCAGACCGTGCTGTCGCGCAGGCAGACATCCAGCTCCGTCTCCTGCCCATCAAGGGCGCCTCGACGGCCGCCAACTGGTCGGCCCACCAGCTCGCTGAGATGAAGCGCAACTCGGCGACCTTCGGCTACGAGCTCGGTCCCGTCGTTGCCGAGTTCCGTGACCGCCTCGTTGAGTGGCAGAACCGCCCCAACCGCACGAAGCGTGTCTTCGAGAGCGATCTCGAACGCTGGCGGTTCGAAAACACGGCGACCGAGAAAACACTCCTCGCCGAACAGGACGCGTGGGCCACCCGCCAGCACCACGAGAAGTACGCTGCCGACGAAACCTCGGTCCCGACCAAGGCCTCAGGCGCAGCCGTTACGCCTGCCGCGTTCGCACGCCCCGAGAGCGACGTCCCCGACACCACGACGCAGAAGCTCATCGACGACGTCGCGGCAATGGACGTAGCCCGCAGCTCGACGCCGAACGAGTCGGACGAGAAGCGACTCGCCTAGCTCCTCCGTTCCACCGAAAAGCCGGGCCCGCGACGACGCGGGGCCGGCTTTTCTGTGGGGTCGTGGCGGCCGCGCCACCAAATTTCAAACGGTTCAACCCGAGGCGTG
>JAZQRG010000479.1:0-5544 GCA_045629445.1 Mycetocola sp.
GTCACCGCGTGGAACGCCGCACACAGCACGTCAACCATCGGGTCAATCGGTGTCGTCATCGGAGCCACACTCCGCCTCGCGGACTTCGACCTTGATTTCGATCCCAATCCCGCACCTCCCGTGCTTGCCCCCGGCTTCGGCCACCAGGGTGCAGCGGCCGAGGAGATGCGTACCATCTACGGTGCACTCGCTCAGGGTGTCATCGTGTCCGAATCACGAAGCGTTCTCGGCGCGGGCCCTGACGGGATCCGCAGCGCCGTGAGCACTCGAGCAGAAACAGTGAGGCAGGCCAGTGCCTGAGCAGACAGTCCGAACCCCACCCGAGGTCGACCGCGTTGCGGCCTCCCGCGCCGCCGTCGAGGCACGTCGCAAGCGCGCCGACGTGAAGAACCGCATCGCATCCGGTGCCGTATCGGCGCTGACGGTGCTCGAGGACGCCTTCGCCGACCCTGAAGGTGTCGCCGGCCGCATGCGCGTGACCGACTTCCTGCTGAGCGTGCCCGCGATCGGCCGCACCAAACTCACCCGGATCATGGAAGACCTCAAGATCTCACCAGCCAAGCGGCTCGGCGGCCTCGGCCCCAACCAGCGCACCCGCCTCCGCGACTTCGTTGCCGACCGTGAGTCGCGGAATCGGCAGCACAAGCGGTCACGACTGATCGTGCTCGCCGGACCGACAGCCGTCGGCAAGGGAACCGTCGCAAACTACATCCGGGAAAATTACCCCGATGTGCTGCTGTCGGTCTCGGCAACCACACGGAAGCCCCGCCCCGGAGAAGTCGAGGGCGTCAACTACTTCTTCGTGGACGACGCGGAATTCGACCGACTCATCGAGAGCAACGAGTTGCTCGAGCACGCCACAGTCCACAACGCCTCCCGCTATGGCACGCCGCGCGCGCCCATCGACGAAGCGCTGAGCCGAGGCGACAGCGTCCTGCTTGAGATCGACATCCAGGGTGCACGCCAGGTTCGCGAGGCAATGCCAGAGGCGACGCTCGTGTTTCTGCTGCCGCCGAGTTGGGACGAACTCGTGCGCCGACTGGTCGGTCGAGGCACCGAAAACGCCGAGGAGCGCGAGCGCAGACTCGAGACGGCGCGGCACGAATTGGCCGCCCAGGACGAGTTCGATTACCGCGTCGTGAACGGCACAGTGGCTGATGCTGCCTCAGAGGTCGTAGACTTGATCAAGACTCGCGGCGCACGACCCCGACGCGCTGGCTAAAAACAGCGCAGAAACGGGCGGAAACACAGGACATCCTGTGTGTTCACTGTTGTGATGCAGCCGCCGAAATACCTTACTTCCGCAAAATCCGCGACGCACGAGGAGTGTGAACTTCAGTTATGGCTGAAAAACCCAAGGGAATTATTGACCCGCCGATCGACGACCTGCTCAGCAAGGTCGACTCGAAGTATGCACTCGTCATTTTCGCGTCAAAGCGCGCCCGTCAGATCAATGACTACTACGCTGACCTTCATGAAGGCAGCCTCTTCGACAACGTTGGACCACTCGTCGACTCTCAGGTCGAAGACAAGCCGCTCTCCGTTGCACTCCACGAGATCAACGAAGACAAGCTCGTTCTGCGTCCCATCGCTGAATAGTCTCTGCAGTACCCGATGACAGGCTCATTGAACGTTGTTGTCGGCATAACGGGTGGCATCGCCGCATATAAAGCGGTCGGTGTCATCCGTTTATTCGTGAAGCAGGGTCACAACGTGCAGGTCGTCGCGACCGCAGGTGCCCTGAAGTTCGTCGGACGCCCCACCCTCGAAGCGATTTCCCGAAACCCGGTGCACACCGAGTTGTATGAGGGGGTCGCCGAAGTTCGCCACGTCGCCATTGGCCAGGCCGCCGATCTTCTCGTCATCGCACCGGCAACCGCCAACACGATAGCGAAGCTCGCCGCCGGCCTCGCCGACGACCTGCTCGGCAACACAGTGCTCGCGAGTACCGCACCCGTCGTGCTGGCGCCGGCCATGCACACCGAGATGTGGCAGAACCCGGCGACCGTCGCCAACATCGACACTCTGCGCTCCCGAGGAGTCACGATCGTCGGTCCGGCGTCAGGCCAGCTCACCGGCGCAGATTCCGGTCCTGGCCGGATGGAAGAGCCTGAGGCCATCGTTGCCGCAGCTCTCGACGTCGTCAGACCTGCTCGACGCGACCTCGAGGGCAAACGCATCGTGATCACCGCTGGCGGTACCCGCGAACCCCTCGACCCCGTTCGCTACATCGGCAACCGGTCGAGCGGCAAACAGGGCGTCGCCCTCGCCACCGCGGCCGTTCGTCGCGGCGCGCACGTGACCCTCATCGCGTCGCACCTCGACGTGCCCGTGCCCGACGGGGTCGACCTCATTTCAGCGCCCACAGCGGCTGACGTCCAGACAGCCGTGACGGATGCCGCGGCAACAGCCGACATCACGATCATGGCCGCTGCGATCGCCGATTACCGTTCGGCCGAGGTGCGGCACAGCAAGATCAAGAAGGAAACGACGGGCGACGAACTCACCCTCACCCTCGTGAAGAACCCGGATATCCTCGCCGGCCTCGCCGCGTCGAGACCGCAGGGACTCGTCGTCGGGTTCGCCGCTGAGACCGCTGAAACCGAGGATGAACTGGTCGAGCTCGGGCGCTCAAAACTTGCCAGGAAGGGCTGTGATTACCTCGTCCTCAACCGGGTGAGCTGGTCGGAGGGATTCTCCACCGACCGTAACACTGTCGTTCTGCTGTCACGGGGCGGAGATATAGTGATGAAGGCTTCGGGCGAGAAACTGGACGTTGCACACAGCATCCTGGACTCGCTCGTTTCACGTTAGCCCCGCACACACCCCGTCCCACTTGGAGTTGGTATGACGCAACTGCGCCTGTTTACCTCGGAATCTGTAACCGAAGGGCATCCAGACAAAGTGTGCGATCAAATCTCCGACAGCATCCTCGACGCCATGCTCGAGCAAGACCCGCACAGCCGCGTCGCCGTCGAGACCCTCGTCACGACGGGCCTCGTTCACGTCGCTGGCGAGGTCACGACCGAGGCCTACGTCGAGATCCCCGCGCTCATCCGCGAACTCGTCACCTCGATCGGCTACGACCACTCCGACGTCGGTTTCGACGGCAAGTCGTGCGGCGTCTCGGTGTCAATCGGGCAGCAGTCACCCGACATCGCCCAGGGCGTTGACGCGGCATTCGAAACCCGCGAGGGATCAAGCTCAGACGCGCTCGACGCCCAGGGCGCCGGCGACCAGGGCATCATGTTCGGATACGCCACCACCGAGACGCCGCAGCTCATGCCCGTTCCCGGCTGGATCGCCCACCGCCTCGCCGAGCGCCTCGCCGAGGTCCGCAAGTCCGGCGAGCTCGACTACCTCCGCCCCGACGGCAAGACCCAGGTCACCATCGGATACGACGGCATCACGCCGCGCACCGTCGAGACGATCGTTCTCTCCACCCAGCACCGTGACGGCATCGAGCAGAGCCAGCTCCGCGCCGAGGTGGCAGAGCTGGTTATCCGGCCGGTCCTCGAGAGTGTGGAACTCGACACCTCGGCCGTGAACTTCCTCATCAATCCGACCGGGCGCTTCGTAATCGGAGGCCCACAGGGCGACGCAGGCCTGACCGGTCGCAAGATCATCATCGACACCTACGGCGGAGCCGCACGACACGGCGGGGGAGCGTTCAGCGGCAAAGACCCGACGAAGGTCGACCGTTCCGCTGCGTACGCAATGCGCTGGGTGGCGAAGAACGCCGTCGCCGCCGGGTTCGCCGACAAGCTCGAGGTGCAGGTCGCATACGCCATCGGCAAGGCGGCTCCCGTCGGCCTCTACGTCGAGACGTTCGGCACCGCCAAGGTCTCGGAGGAGACCATCGTCGATGCCATCCGCGAGGTCTTCGACCTTCGGCCAGCCGCCATCGTCTCGTCGCTTGACCTGCTCCGTCCGATTTACGCTGCGACTGCGGCATACGGGCACTTTGGTCGTGAACTCCCCGATTTCACCTGGGAGCGGCTCGACCGGGTCGCCGAGCTGCAGAGCGCGGCCGGGCTGTAACAATGCCAGCACCGGCCGACAGCGTGCCGGTGAACACGTCTCATGGGCAGGTTGCCCGGGTCGCCATCGACTCGCCGCTTCCGCAACTCGACCACCTCTTCGACTACAGCATCCCGGAGGAGCTCGCTGAGATCGCGGTGCCGGGCGTGCGCGTTTCGGTGCCCTTCCGTTCGGCCGGCCGGACCATTCGCGGTTACATCGTCGAGGTTGTTCCACGGGCCGATGGGTTCGACGGCACACTCAGCCCGCTCGACTCCGTTATCTCGGAGGTACCGGTGCTCACCGGTGAGGTCTGGAGCCTGGCCCGCCGGCTTGCCGACCGGGCGGCGGGGTCGGCAACAGACATCCTCCGTCTCGCCATCCCGCCCCGGCAGGTGCGGGTGGAGAAGACGTGGCTCGCGGAGCAGACCGCCGAAAGCACTGAGGTTCCTCCAGCTCAGGACTCAACGGATGTCGGTGAACCGAATCCGGAAGAACACCAGGAAGCGGAATCGGCAGGCAACGCACCGCACCCGATCTCCGACTACCCGGAGTTGCTCGCCGATCTTGTCGACGCTCGGGGCAGGGTCGCGCTCGATGCGACCCCGACCGTCGCTGACGCCGGCGGGACCTGGGTCGGCCGCTGGGCCCTCACCGTCGCTGAACTGAGCGCACGCGTGCTCGCCCAGGACGCATCCGTTATCGTCGTCGTTCCCGACTACCGAGACCAGGACCAGCTCCAGGCCGCCCTCGACCGCGTGGTCGGACCGGACCGAGTGACACGGGTCGACGCCAGGCAGTCGAACGCTGAACGCTACCGCTCGTTCCTCGACTGCCTCACGAGCACACCGAGGGTCATCATCGGCAACCGGTCGGCCGTGTACGCGCCCGCGGCAAAACTCGGGCTCCTCGTGCTCTGGGACGACGGTGATCCACTCCACTCCGAGCCGCTCGCCCCGTACGTGCACGCGCGTGACGCTGCTCTCGTGCGCCAGGAAGAATCGGGCGCTGCCCTCGTGTTCGCCGGCCACACCCGCAGCACCGACGTGCAGCGCCTCGTCGAGATTGGCTGGGTCACCGCCGTAACGCCCACCCGCGTCTACACGCCACGGGTCATGCTCACGGCAACGACCGGGGAAGCCGAGGCAGGGGCCGTTGCCGCCCGTATTCCGTCGATGGCGTGGCGCCAGGCCAAGGAAGCAATCGCGACGGGCCCCGTTCTCATCCAGGTCGCACGACCGGGGTACGCACCGGTCATCGCGTGCGCCCGGTGTTCCCAGGCCGCACGGTGCACCGCCTGCCACGGGCCGCTCGGTATTCCGCGGGCGGGTGCACTGCCCGCGTGCACACTCTGCGGGGCCATCGCCGGCGCCTGGGCTTGTGACGCGTGTGAAGGAACAAAGCTGAGGCTCGTCACCCGCGGAACCGGCCGGACGGCCGAAGAACTCGGACGGGCATTCCCCGGCGTTCGCGTCGTCGTGTCCGACGGCGAACGGCAGGTCGTCGGCGTCTCAGGGGCACCGG
>JAZQRG010000480.1:0-5923 GCA_045629445.1 Mycetocola sp.
GTTCATCCGTTCGGCCACCGGGTCGAACAGGGCAGCGCCAGCCTGGGCGAGACCGCCGCCGAGCACGATCGCCTCCGGCGCAAGCAACGCGACGCTCTGTGCGAGAGCGAGGCCGATGGCATCCGTTGCGTCGGTCCACACCCGCTGGGCGAGCCGATCGCCGGACTGCGCCCGTTCGAGCACCTCGCGGGCGCCGATGACGCCCGCGGCCGCTTCGCTGGTCGGAAGAGCTGCCCGATAGAGCCGGCTGATCGCTCCGGCCGATCCGATTGCCTCGAGACAGCCGCGGCCGCCGCAGGCGCACTCGGTGCCGCCTGGGGTCACTACCGAGTGTCCGATCTCGCCCGCGTACCCGTGCGCCGAATACGGTTTGCCGTCGATGAAGACGGCGCCAGCGATCCCCGTGCCGATGACGACGACGAGCACGTTGGAGTAACGGCCAGCGGCACCGAGGGTGTACTCCGCGGCGCCAGCGGCACGGACGTCGTGCGTGAAGTACACCGGAACGCCCAGCCGCTCGGCCGCGAGGGCGCGGAACGGCACATCGCGCCAGCCGATGTTCTCCGAAAACACGCCGATGCCCTGTTCGTCGTCGACGAGCCCGGGGACGATGAGTCCGGCCGAGCGGATGTCGACGGTTGGGTGGGATGCCCGAAATCGTGCGGCGAGCGACTCGACCTGCGCGAGCACCGTGTCGCCGGTTCCATCCGTCGAGTACGGCGTCGGCACCCGCACCGTGTCGAGCAGCGTCCCATCGGTGTCGACGAGTGTTGCCTTGGTGTCCGTCCCGCCCACGTCAAACGCGAGGACGGCGGGGCCACTGCCCAGTTGACCGGCCGGGGCGGAAGCGGTCATGCGCCGAGGATGACGGAACGGGTGAGGTTCCGGGGCAGATCGGGGTTGAGTCCCGCACGGAGCGAGCGCTCGAGAGCGACACGGTGCGCGCGGACCAGGTCGGCGAGAGGATCCAGCGCCGAGTGCTCGAAGTGCGCGCCGGTCACAGCGACATCGGCGTCGAGGCCGGACGGCATCTCGCCGAACAGCCAGACAGCGCGTCCGGGGGCGGCGATGGCGAGCGGTCCGTGGCGGTACTCCATGGCCGGGTATGACTCGGTCCAGGCCTGCGATGACTCGCGCATCTTGAGTGCGGCCTCGTGGGCGAGGCCAACGGTCCAGCCGCGGCCGAGGTAGGTGACCTGTTCCGCTCCGATGAGCTGTTCCGGCAGTTCTTCGGTGAGTGCGGTTTCGGCGTCGGCGATGGACTTAGAGACGTCTGCCCCTGTCGACGCGCGGAGGAAGGTCAGCGCCGTTGTTGCGAAGCGCGTCTGGACGACGCTCTTCTCGTCGGCGAACGGCAGGGCGATGATGTCGTCGGCCGCGTCGACGAGGGGGCTCGAGGTGTCACCGACAATGCCAATCGTCCGGATCCGGCCGCGGACCGTGCTGAGCAGCTCGAGGACTTCGGAGGTCGTGCCCGAGCGCGTGATGGCCACAACAGCGTCGTAGTCACGGTCGACGAATGCTTCGCTCGCCGCGAAGGCATCCGTCACTCCGAGGCCAGCGTTCTCACGCAAGGCGGCGTACGACTGCGCCATGAACCAGGACGTGCCGCAGCCCACGACGGCGACACGTGCGCCTTTCGTCGGGAGGAGCTTCGGTTCGGCGACGAGGTCGACGGCCTGTGCCCACACCGCGGGCTGGCTCTGGAGTTCTTCGGCCATGTGCGCGCCGGCGGTCTGAGTGTTCACGGTCATCCGTTTCGTTTGTGCGTGATCGGTAGTGATTGATTTATCGCGTTCCAATCATTATCAATCGCCGCGACGGCGGATGCAACCTAGACTGACCGCCCCGCTTCGGTGTCGGGGGCCTCGACTCGTGCCCCGGGCGTGATGCCCAGTGCGTCGAAGCGTGGCGAAAGCGCGTCGAGCCGAGCGGCGAAGTCAGTCCAGACCCGCCGGTCTGACTCGTCCGGCCGCACCGACCAGGCGATCTCGGCGACAGCGACGAGCCGGGGGAACACGAGGTAATCGATGTCGGCCCTCGACCGGACGGTCTCGGTCCAGAGTGGCGCTTCGATGCCGAGGATGTTCCCGGCGGCATCGGGAAGGATCGCCGTCGGCTCCCACTCATATGATTCACGCACCGACGTGAAGCCGTTCGCCCAGGACAGGCCGATCGGGCTGGACTCGTCGTAGGAGATGTCGAGGTACGCGACGTCGGCGGGGGAGAGGATCAACGAACCGCCCTGGCGCACAAACGAGAGGGCCCGGTCGGCCGCGTCGTTCTGTGGGGTGAGAAAGCTCCAGTACTGACCGATGGTCCCTGGCGCGAGGTCGGTGCTGATTCCGGCCTCATGCCAGGCGATCGGGATCTTGCCGTGCGAGGCGACCAGCCGGCTCGCACGCGCGACGAACTCCCGGTACTCGTCTTTCGGCGTGGCGTGGGACTCATCGCCGCCGAAGTGCAGCCACGGGCCGGGAGACTGCTCGGCCACCTCGCGGAACACGTCGTCGAGGAACCCCCACGTGACGTCGCTCGTCGTGTCGAGGGTGGAGAAGCCGACCTCGGTGCCGAGGTATGGTGCCGCCGCAGTGCCATCAGGGTTGAGTTCTGGCACTGCTGACAGCGCGGCGTTGGTGTGGCCAGGCACGTCGATCTCAGGAACGATCGTCACGAATCGGCTGGCCGCGTACTCGACGATGCGAGCGAAATCGGCCTTGGTGTAGAAACCGCCGAGGTCGCCGTCCACAGCGGTGGACCCGCCGATCTCAGTGAGTTCGGGCCGGGAGTCGATGCTGATGCGCCAGCCCTGGTCGTCGGTCAGGTGGAGGTGGAGCACATTGATCTTGAACAGGGCGATTGTGTCGATGAACCGGCACACCTCGTCAACGCCGAAGAAGTGCCGCGCAACATCGAGCATCGCACCACGGTACGAATAGCGTGGCCGGTCCGTGATCGTTGTCTGAGGTACCTCCCACGCGACGGACTGCACCGTGCGATCTTCGACGTCGCTTGGGAAGAGCTGACGTAGTGACTGCACGCCATAGAACAGCCCGGCGGCGGTCGCTGCGGTGAGGTGCACCCCGATCTCAGACGTCTCGAGTGCGTAACCCTCGTCGCCGAGGTTCCTCGTGTCTGCGACGTCGAGGTGCAGTGCGATGTCGTGTACGGGTGCTGGCTCGCCCGCGTTCGGACCAGCATCGAACGGTTCGACGATCGGAAGAACAAAGCCGGTCGATCGTCTGAGCAGTCCGGCGAGGAGGGTGGCGACGGATGCCGCTGCGGTCGTCGCGAGGATCCTGGACGCCGTCGTCAGGACGAACGGTGCCGCCCCCAGCGGTGTGACCTGCGTGACAGGCTGAGGAATGATGCTGCCGGGGAGGTGTCTCATCTGTGATCCGTTTCTTGAACTGCGGTGTCCGAGCTGCCGAAGAGGCCGTGCGTCTGTCCACTGTAGCCAGCGCTCCTGCGGTTCACCGAGTCTGGTCACGGCATCCTGATACCATTGCCCTGTCGCAACTGGCGTAAAGGTGCTGGCCTGCCCCACTGACCTCCGTGTCAGCTGAAACGGCCCGGCACCCGGATGGTTACCATCGGGGAGCGACTGACACGGATTCGGCCGAACGCCTGGGTCGATACGGATTACCTCTACTGTCCGCCGCTGTCTTAAGGAGCCAGTTTGTCTTCCACCTTCAACGCGCCTCTCTCCGAGGTCGATCCTGAAATCGCCGCCGTTCTCGACAACGAGCTCGGCCGTCAGCGCAACTACCTCGAGATGATCGCGAGCGAGAACTTCGTTCCCGTTTCGGTTCTGCAGTCCCAGGGCAGTGTGCTCACCAACAAGTACGCCGAGGGCTACCCCGGCCGCCGCTACTACGGTGGCTGCGAGTACGTCGACGTTGCTGAGTCCCTCGCCATCGAGCGCGCCAAGAGCCTGTTCGGCGCGGCATACGCCAACGTGCAACCGCACTCGGGTGCAACGGCCAACGCCGCTGTGCTGTCGGCGATCGCGACGCCTGGCGACACCATCCTCGGTCTCGAACTCGCCCACGGCGGCCACCTCACCCACGGCATGAAGCTCAACTTCTCCGGCAAGCTCTACAACGCCGTGTCCTACGGCGTCGACCCCGAGACCTTCCTCGTCGACATGAATGTCGTCCGCGAAAAGGCGCTCGAGCACAAGCCGCAGGTCATCATCGCCGGCTGGTCGGCATACCCGCGCCAGCTCGACTTTGCCGCGTTCCGCGCGATCGCGGACGAGGTCGGCGCGAAGCTCTGGGTAGACATGGCCCACTTCGCCGGACTCGTCGCCGCAGGACTCCACCCGTCGCCCGTTCCGTTCGCCGACGTTGTGTCATCGACGGTGCACAAGACGCTCGCCGGACCCCGCTCGGGCTTCATCCTCAGCCGCGACACGGAACTGGCCAAGAAGCTCAACTCGAACGTCTTCCCCGGCCAGCAGGGCGGACCGCTCATGCACGTCATCGCTGCCAAGGCAACGGCGTTCCTTCTCGCGTCGCAGCCCGAATTCACCGACCGCCAGGAGCGCACGCTCCGCGGTGCACGGATCCTTGCTGACCGTCTGACCGCTGACGACTCGCGCGCAGCCGGCGTTGACGTTCTCACCGGCGGCACCGATGTGCCCCTCGTGCTCGCCGACCTCCGCAACTCGGAGATCAACGGCCAGCAGGCGGAAGACGCCCTCCACGAGGTTGGCATCACCGTCAACCGCAACTCGGTTCCGTTCGACCCGCGTCCGCCGATGGTCACATCGGGACTCCGCATCGGTACGCCGGCGCTCGCCACCCGTGGCTTCGACGACGTCGAGTTCACCGAGGTCGCCGATGTCATCGCGACGGCGCTGAAGCCTGGTGCCGACATCGAGTCGCTCCGCGCTCGCGTCGCAACACTGACCGAGGCGTTCCCGCTGTACCCAGGCCTGGTCCAGTAACTCGATGACGGCACAGATCCTCGACGGCAAGGCCGTCGCATCCGTCATCAAAGCCGAGCTCAAGGAGCGCGTCACCGCGCTCCGCGAGCGCGGCATCGTGCCCGGTCTCGGCACCGTGCTCGTCGGCTCCGACCCGGGTTCCCAGTGGTACGTGGCTGGCAAGCACCGTGACTGCGCCGAAGTCGGCATCGAGTCGATTCGTCGCGACCTGCCTGAGTCGATCAGCCAGGAGGAACTCGAGGCTGTCCTCGACGAACTCAATGCCGACCCCGGTTGCACCGGCTACATCGTGCAGTTGCCCCTGCCAGCGCACCTCGACACCGACGCCATCCTTGAGCGAGTGGCCCCGGAGAAGGACGCCGACGGACTGCACCCGACCAACCTCGGGCGGCTCGTCCTCAACGTCAACCGCCCGATCCTGACACCGCTGCCGTGCACGCCGCGCGGCGCGATCGAGCTCATGCAGCGGCACGGCATCGAACTGGCCGGCAAGCTCGTTGTCGTCGTCGGCCGCGGTGTCACCGTTGGTCGCGCGATCGGCCCGCTGCTCACCCGTCGTGAGTACAACGCGACGGTGACGCTGACCCACACTGGAACCGTCGGCCTCGACGACCTCCTTCGAACAGCGGACGTGATCGTCGCTGCAGCAGGGGTACCAGGGATCGTCACGGCATCGGCTGTGAAACCGGGCGCGATTGTGCTCGACGTGGGCGTGAGTCGTGAGACCGACCCGGAGACCGGCAAGAGCCGCGTCGTCGGCGACGTCGACCCGGCCGTCGCCGAGGTAGCCTCGTGGATCTCGCCGAACCCCGGTGGCATCGGCCCGATGACGCGGGTGCAGCTGCTGACCAACGTCGTCGACACCGCGGAGCGGCTCAACCCGTAGCCCGCACGTCATCGACTGGTCCGAAAGGGCTGTTGCTGAAATCGATTCGTCCGAAAGGGCTGTCCGGACTCCGTCTGGACAGCCCT
>JAZQRG010000481.1:0-3290 GCA_045629445.1 Mycetocola sp.
GATGATGAACTGGCGACGGTGAATTTGCTGGCTTCTCGATTGAAGGAGAAGTCGAAGCGGAATCAGATGCGGTCTGACCTGTATGACGGCAAGCAGGCGATTCGTCAGGTCGGGACGATCATCCCGCCGCAGTATTCGAAGCTGGGCCTGGCTCTTGGCTGGGTTGCTAAGGGTGTTGATGGTCTGGGTCGTCGGTGCGTGCTCGAGAAGATGATTTGGCCTGAGGGTGACATCAACTCGCTGGGCATCAACGAACTGGTCGATAGCAACTTCTTGATGTCTGAGATTTCGCAGGCTCGCACGGATTCGCTGATTCATGGTGTGTCGTATCTGATTACGACGCGTGGGGACGAGTCGAAGGGTGAGCCGCGCGCTCTGGTGCATGCGAAGGATGCCCTGAACGCTACTGGGCAGTGGAATGCGCGCACCCGGCGTCTGGACAACCTGCTGTCGATCACGTCGTGGAAGGAAGATCAGCCGACTGGGTTCGTGCTGTACCTGAATGGCGTGACGGTCAACGCGGTCAAGGATTCGTCGGGCTGGTCCGTGGATCGTTCGGAGCATCCGTGGGGCCTCCCCGTTGACCCGCTGGTGTATCGCCCGCGCGCGTCGCGCCGGATGGGCCGTTCGCGCATCACTCGGCCAGCGATTTCGACGCAGTACGCAGCGTTGCGGTCGCTCATTCGTCTCGAAGCGCACATGGACATCTACGCGATCCCGAAGCTGATGCTTCTGGGCGCGGATGAGTCGATCTTCAAGGGTGCGGATGGGTCACTGAAGCCGTCGTGGCAGATTGCGTTGGGGCGTGCGTTTGGCATCCCTGATGACGAGGATGCGACGAACCCGCGCGCAGATGTGAAGCAGTTTGATGCCGCGTCGCCTGAGCCGCACTTGGCGCATTTGAATGCGTTGGCGAAGCTGATGGCGCGGGAGATGGATCTGTCGGATTCTGATTTCGCGTTGACGGATCTTGCGAACCCGACTGCGGCTGATTCGTATTCGGAGGCTCGCGAGTCGCTGATTGCTGAGGCTGAGGATGCGACGGATGGGTGGGCGACGCCGGTTCGGCGGACGGTGACTCGCGGCCTGGCGATTCAGAACGATCTGGATGCTGTGCCGACCGCGTGGGCGTCTATTGACACCAAGTGGCGCAACCCGGTTCACCTGTCGCGTGCTGCGGCTGCGGATGCGGGCGCGAAGCAGATCGGTGCGGTTCCGTGGCTGGCTGAGACTGAGGTTGGTCTCGAGTTGCTGGGTCTGGATGAGCAGCAGATTCGTCGTGCGCTGACGGAGCGGCAGAAGGCTGTGGGGCGCGCTACAGCGGCGTCGATCATCGCTGCACGTACTCCGGTTGCTACTGATGGTGACGGCGCTTGAGTCGAAGGCGCAGCTCGCGATCCTGACGGACGACGCGGAGGACACCATTCGGTGGACTCTGACGCGCACGAACGGTTCGTTTGAGTCGCGCCGGCTGCAACTTCTGGACACCGTTCCGGGGTTGGCGGCGTATTACTCGGAGGGTTCGGCGGCGTTGGCTGCGGATTTCTACGACGATGCGCGGTCTGCGGTGAAGGTCAAGGAGCGCTATGCGGCGGAGGCGGTGATCCTTGACCGGACGGTGAAGATTCGCCGGGGTGTCGCGTGGGCGTCTGAGCCGCTGTCGACGTCGGATGACGAGTTGGCGGCGACACGTCTCGCGGAGATCATCCAGGCGGAGGTCACGCGCCCGTACCGCGACACGATCATCACGAACCGCAAGCGCGATCCTGCGGCTGCGGGTTGGAAGCGGATTACGTCGCCGGGGAGCAAGTGCGGCTTCTGTCGGATGCTTGCGGCGCGCGGGGCGGTCTACAAGGAGACCACGGCTTACTTCGCTTCGCACGACTGGTGCAAGTGCACGGTCGCGCCGGTGTTCAGCGAGGACGACGTGGGGCCTGAGGCAGACGTCATTCAGTACATGGCGTCGAAGCGCCACCACAAGCTGTCGCCGAAAGAGAAGCAGCGCCTCAAGGACGCGATCTCGTTCTACGAGGTCGATTGAGTTTCCACCCCTGCGGTGGCCGTACCAGACGGTTTCTGGGTGATGTGCGACGGCACTGAAACGGGGAGAAGAACCGATGAGTGAAACCACTGTTACCGATGGTGCCGAAACGGCAGTCGAGGGTGGCGAGCAGCAGGAACAGGAACAGGCGAAGTCCTTCACGCAGGCCGAGGTGGACGCGATCATTCGCGACCGACTGAAGCAGCAGGAACGAACCAAGTTTGGCGATTACAACGAGCTGAAGACGAAGGCTGAGGGCGCACAGACGCTCGAGGAACGTCTCGGCTCACTTGAGCAGGAACTGACCGCCACGAAGGCGGCGGCACTGCGCACGAGTATCGCTGCACGGTTCGGGATCAGCACTGAGAAGGGCAAGGACGGCGAGCCGTCTGACGCGGACCTGTTTCTCACCGGTTCCGACGAGTCGATTCTGACGGCACAGGCCCAGCGCCTTGCTGCACGTCAGGCGGATCTCAAGAAGCAGGGGAACGTTGCCCCGAACGAGGGCGGCGCTAAGAACTCTGGCCCCACTGAGGGCGAGGAGCGAGCTTTCGTTTCTGCGCTCTTCAGCGGGACCGAATAACCGGAAGAAGGAATCATGGCAGTTCTTGCTACCTCGGGAATCACTCTCCCGAAGAACATCGCTGACGGCATGTTCAAGAAGGCAATCGGTGGGTCGGCTGTTGTCGCCCTGTCGGGTGCGGAGCCGCAGCGTTTCGGCGAGGTCACTCACATGACGCTCACCGGCCGCCCGCGCGCCGAGTACGTGGGCGAGGGTGCGGACAAGTCGTCCACTGCGACCACGTTCGGCACGAAGGTTGTGTCCCCTCACAAGGTGCAGGTCACGCAGCGCTTCAACCAGGAAGTGAAGTGGGCCGACGAGGCTTACCAGCTCGGCATCCTGCGCACCCTGGCGGAAGAGGGCGGCATTGCGCTGTCTCGCGCGCTCGACCTTGGTGTGTTCCACGGCATCAACCCCCTGACCGGTACGGCCATCTCGAGCATCGTTGCGGGCGACCGCATCGGCACCACGACCAACTCGGTGGAGATCACTACGGCCACCTCGACCACGCCTGACCTCGTGATCGAGCAGGCTGCCGGCCTGGTCATCGCGGATGGCTACATCCCGAACGGTATTGCTTTCGACCCGCGTTACGCGTGGACGATCGCCACCGCTCGCTACTCGGATGGCCGCAAGAAGTACCCGGAGCTTGGTTTCGGGGCGAACATCACCACGTTCGAGGGTCTT
>JAZQRG010000482.1:0-3597 GCA_045629445.1 Mycetocola sp.
CCACAAACCCGGTGTCCTTCCGGCTGTTCAGAAGAAACTGACCATTCCTAACCGCGGTGACTTCTACTTCGATTGCCAAATGTTGAGCATTGCCGATACCGGGCAACAACTGGTGACGTATTGCGCCGCACCGGAATCACCAGTCCGAGAAGCACTCCGCCAATTCGCAGACGGTGACATCAGTGCTGCACCCCAGGTCGTCCGCTACCTGGCCTGGCGCACGCATCCTGCACAAAGCTTCATACACCCCGCCTTCGCTGGATGCTGACCGGGCTATCGGGGAACAACCCGATCCATGAGGCGTGCGGGAAAGAATCGCGCCATTGGTAGCGTGAGGGCCGCGTCGGCGCCAAGGCCGTATCGAGTGCGGGGACGCCTGGTTGTGGTGATGTTTGCGATCTTTTCCGCAGCTTTGTCTGCCGTCATCGCCCGCTGCAGGAACGCCGACTGGAACCTCACGGTCGACGTGATCAATGCCCCATAGAGGCGAGTGTGCTCCGCGTTCATTCCCTGAGCGAACCTGAGAGAAAGCGGTCCGCTCGTGGCCGCCATCGGGGTCTTCACGCCGCCGGACTGGACAATCACGACCTGGATGCCCTGCGGGCCCACTTCCCGGCGCAGAGCATCGCTGGCGGACTCGAACGCTGCCTTGGAGCCGGCATACGCGCCGTAAATGGGGAGGGTTGCCTCGGCGCCGACGGAGCTGATGTTCACCACACGGCCCCGACTTTGTCTGAGCGACGGCAGCAGCGCCTGGATCACGCGGATATGTCCGAAGAGGTTAACCTCGAACTGCTCCCTCCACAGGTCGAGCGGAAGCACCTCGATGGGAGCGTTCACCTCGATTCCCGCGTTGTTGATCACCGCACGCAGCACTCGCCCCTCGGGATCATGAGTGACTCGGGCGGCGAGCGCCTCAACGTGTTCGCCGACCGTGATGTCCAGCATCACAGGCTCGATACGCCCGGAACGGATTGCGTCAGCATCCTCGACTCGTCTGACGCCGGCGAGGACGTGGTAACCGCGCGAAGCCAGTTCCCGGGCGGTGGCTGCGCCGATTCCCGTCGAGGCACCCGAGACGACGATCAGTTCCTCTGTCGGCGTAGTCATCGCGCTGTACCGTTTCTCTGCGTCATGCCCCCAATGTAGGCACCGACTACTAATGTTGTCAATGCCTACTGCCCCGGTATTGTGGTGTTCCGTGAGTGAGAAAACTGACGAGCGCCGGTACCACCACGGAGGCCTGCGGACAGCCCTGCTGGAGGCCGCCGAACGGAGCCTGCGCGAACGAGGTGCCAACCAGCTCTCTTTGCGTGACCTCGCCCGCGAGGCCGGCGTGAGCCATGGGGCGCCGCGACGGCACTTCCCAGAGCGCCAGGATCTGCTCGACGCCCTCGCAGAGGTGGGATTCGATCGTCTCGGCGAGGAGATCCGTGACGCCGTCGCGGACGGAAACGGGAACTTCACCTCGCGGGTCAGGCGTGCGACGTCAGCCTTTGCGAGCTTTGCGACGGAGAACCCTGCGCTCCTGCAACTGATGAACGCCACAAAGCACCAACCCGAGAAAGCAAACGTCCGACGCTCGGCGGAGAGGGCATTCGAGCCCCTCGTCGACCTGATTCACGAAGGCCAGGACGGTGGCATCCTTCAGAAGGGTCCTCACGAAAAAATCGGGATCATCCTCTACGCCACAATCAACGGTCTCACCACCCTGGTCAACAGCGGGCTCGTCGACGTGGAACAGCTGGACGAGTTGATCGATGCGGCGGTGGTTCAGTTCCTGAACGGAAACGCACCGTAGGACGAACCCGCACCTCACTCAGGCGCGCTCGATCGGGAACCAGAGTTCGCACGTCGCGGTGCTGAAGTCCGCGGCACGGTCGAGTATCGAAACGATCGAGGGACCGGGTCGGAGCCTCCACGGATTGGAGGGGAACCACTCTGTCGCGGATGCCGCGTACGCCTCCTGCAGAGCTGCCGGATGCGGGCCGGAAGTACGGAACACCACCCATTGGCCTGCGTTCACGTCGATCACATCGAGGTCGTCGGGAACGTCAGCGTCGACGTTGACCGCAACGCCGTGCAGGTAGGTCAGTTCACTGCCCTCGACGTAATCGGAGGCGACGTCGGCGCTGACCTGGAGCAGGCCGGAAGGCGCGGTCCCGCTGAGCTGCTTGAGGCGCTCGTGCTCGGAGACAGGCAGAGCTGCGATGTGCCGCTCGATGTGCGGGTTGACACCCTCGTAGACCAGCGGCACGCGCACGGCGTGACCGATCAGACGGAAGGCGGGTCGTTCAATGATTCGGGCATCCATGGGGATACTCCCTTCGACGGTCAGGCGGAATCTGAGCTGCGGTTGGCTTCGAAGGGGGCCACCGTGTCGACGGACCTCACCATGACTCACGCCGTGCACGGAAAAGAACGCTCGCCCAAACGTCTCCGTCGACGTGTAGCCATAGCGCACGGCGATCGTCAGGAGATCTTCATCGCCGATCAGGTCTGCGACTGCGACGGTCATACGCCGTCGACGGACATACTCAGCCACCGGCATCCCTGCGAGTGAAGTAAACATCCGGCGCACGTGGTAGCCGGTCGTGCCCATCACAGCAGCAAGCGCATCGATGTCGACATCGTCGCGAAGATTCGCTTCAACCTCGTCGATCAGGTGGTTGAGGATTTCGATCACGGTCACTCCCTTCGCACCCAAGTTTCGCGAACCGCGGGTCTGCGCCGCCCGACTTATCCGGTCGGATTCGGTCGGATCACGAAGTCAGCTCTGAACGAACTGCACTTCGAGGAGAAGTATCCTCTCCGCCCCCAACGGCATGCGGCCGTTTTCACTCACGAGTACGCTGTCCCTATTGTCACCAGCGGTGGAGGTAATAATGGCGAACCCGGTCGTTCATTTCGAGATTATTGGCCGGGATCCGGCTGGCCTCCGCCGCTTCTACAAGGCCTTGTTCGGCTGGGATGCTGACATCGACTCGCCAGTGGCCCCACAGATTTCGAACGCTGGCGACTACGGCTTCATCAGCCCGCCAGCGGATGGACACCCGGTTGCCGGGGGCATCGGCGGTGGGGCTTCCTTCCATCCTCGCTCACTGTTTTATGTCGGGGTCGACGATGTCGCTGACGCTCTCCAGATGGCGGAATCGCTCGGCGCCACGATTGCCCTGGCACCGTCCCAAAACCCCAACGGAGCACTCGTTGTCGGGCAGTTTCTCGATCCCGAAGGTAATTTGATCGGGGTAGCCGGTCCGCGCTGACACTCCAGCCGTTGATTCTCAGCCGTCGTGGTTGCTGCCTGACACACTAGATTCCATGCCAGCAGACCTCACGCAATGGGAAGCCTCCGTCACCGACCTCTGGGCCACATTCGACTCCCTCAGCCGTCATGAAGGGGTCGAGGCCATGCGGGAGTTGGCCGACGCGTGCCCAGCGCGCGACGGCCGGGGCGCTTTCGAGCTCGCGAGCATGTACGACTCGATGGGATTCGAAGCCGAGGCAGGCGCGGAGTACGAGCGCGCGCACGAACTCACCCTCGATGAAGCTCGTCATGCTCAACTCGCGGTGCAGTACGGATCCACCCTCCGCAAC
>JAZQRG010000483.1:0-1557 GCA_045629445.1 Mycetocola sp.
CACCATTAACGTCGAGACGAGCGACAAGAGCCGACTCGTGGATGACGCGATCAGTTCGGTCATCACGACGACGGCGGCGAGCGTTGTCGGCAATGAGCTGACCACGACCTACCTCGAGAACATCTACGTCGGCTTCAACACCCTCGGTGAGCAGCTGGGAACCGCGGCAGACGGTGCGACCGAACTTGCGACCGGTGCGACCTCGCTCGCAGACGGCGCGGCACAGTTTGCGGCCGGAACGGGCGAGTTCTCCACCGGAGCCTCCAGCCTCTCGACCGGTATCAACGAGTACACCACCGGTGTGAGCGGGCTCGCGGACGGACTCACCACGCTGCAGCAGCAGACCGCAGCGCTTCCCTCCTCGACACAGCAGCTCGCAACCGGCGCCACCGGCGTCGCGGATGGTATCGATGGCCTCCTTGCCGGCATGACCCAGCAGGGCCAGGCACTCGCTGCCTTGTCCGCACAGTGCACGTCGGTTGTCCTGCCCGTGCCTGAGACAGCAGCCTTCTGTGAAGGGCTCGCTCAAATCGCGGGTGCGTCAACCGACCCGACTGCCGCGGCGCAGACCGCCAAGCTCCAGTCCGGCGCCCGGGAACTCGCCAACGGCGCCACCCAACTTGCCGCAGGAATGCCCGCCCTCACCTCGGGAATCGGGCAGGCGGCATCCGGTGCCAACCAGCTCGCTGAGGCAGGAACCACGCTCAACGCCGGTGCGCTCGAGCTCGCGACGGGCGCTGCGAACCTCGCAACCGGAGCGACGGGGATTTCAGACGGAGTCGCTGGCGTCGCCGACGGCACCAACACCCTCGCCTCAGGCCTGGGTGAGGCCACTGCGGCCATCCCGAGCTACACCGAGGATGAGCGCCAGACGCTCGCCGACGTCGTCGCGACGCCGATCGTTGCCGAGGGTGAGTCGACCGGGTTGTCGTTCGGCACCACCGGTGTTCCGTTCTTCGCGTCGCTTGCGCTGTGGCTCGGTGCGTTCGCGAGCTTCCTCGTGCTGCTGGCACTGCCGAAGCGTGCGCTCGGCTCGACCCGTTCGTCGACACAGCTCGCGTTCAAGGCGTGGCTCCCCGGCGCGCTCGTCGGCATCGCCCAGGGCGTGCTCGTCGCCGCGATCCTGCAGCCGCTCATGGAACTCGATGTCGCCGCATGGTTCGGCTTCGCCGGCGTCGCAGCCCTTGCCGGTGTCGCGTTCGCATCAACCAACCAGGCACTCAACGCCGTGCTCGGCGGAGCGGGACGCTTCATCTCGATGATCGTCGCGCTCGTCCTGATCGCGACGAGCATCATCGCGACCGCACCGGCGATACTCGACTCCACCGTTGAGTTCCTGCCGTTGCAGCCGGCGCTCAATGCATTCCAGTCCGTTGTGACGGGCGGAGGCGGACTCGCCCCAGCGATCATCGGGCTCGTGCTCTGGACCCTCGCTGCCTTCGCCGCAACGACCCTGGCCGTCGTGAAGTCACGGTCGGTCACAGCGAGGCAACTCGTGCCCCGCCTCGCGTAGGTCGCGAGCACAACAGGAGATCGCACGGTCTTCAGGACAGAATC
>JAZQRG010000484.1:0-6615 GCA_045629445.1 Mycetocola sp.
CGTGATCCGACCACTGGCTGGGTGCTGACCTTCGCCATCCTCATTCTGGGCGGACTGCTCACCTCTCTGTTTGTGCCTCGACGCCGGGTGTGGGTCAAGGCGACGGACAACCCCGACGGCACCGTGCGGGTCCAGTACGCGGGCCTCGCCCGAGGTGAAGACCCCGGTCTTGTCGAAGCCGTCGACGCAATCGCGTACCGGCACGGCACAGCGCTCGGGCTCGAACGATGAGACGACGTACGCGTGACATCACCGTCGCTCTCGTCCTCGTCGCTGTTATCACGCTCGTCTTTGTCCTCATCGGCCGTGGCACCCACAACGCAGACCCGACGGTCATCGGACTCCTCATTGCCTGGTGGCCGTTTCTCGCCGCGCTCGGACTCGGCTGGCTGGTAACCCTGGCGTGGCGTCGTCCATTCGGACCGGTCTGGCCGGGGCTCGGGCTCTGGGCAATCACGGTTGCAGGTGGCATGCTGTTCCGCACGCTGTCTGGTCAGGGCACCGCTCTCGCCTTCGTTATCGTGGCGACCGTCACGCTCGGAATTCTGCTCGTCGGCTGGCGCGGCATCGCCGTTCTGGTTCGACGTCGAACGTCTTCACTCACTCACGCGTCCAACGCGTGAAACCCGAGAGGTACTGTTAAACCGTGGATCTCAACGAACTGTCCGTCCTCGCCCTCTGGTCAGCCATGGCGATCTACGCGCTGGCGTTCATCGCCTTTGCGGTTGACCTCGCCAAACGCTCAGCCGACGTGACGGCAGCAGCAGAACTGACGACATCCGTCGCCAGCGGAGCGAGCGCGGCATCCGCGTCCACCGCTGGTGGCTCGCCCGTCGCAACACTCAAACGGGCAGACCCCGATGCGCCACAGGTGCAGGCCAAGCGATCGCCGGTTCTCCGGGTCGCGGTTGCGCTCACCGTCCTCGGCTTCCTGCTTCACCTGACCGCGACCGTCACCCGCGGCGTTGCAGCCGAGCGTGTGCCGTGGGCAAACATGTACGAGTTCGCCATGACGGGCACGCTCCTCATCGTCGCGACCTTCCTCGTGGTGCTCACCCGGGTGGACCTCCGTTTCCTCGGCACCTTCATCGTCGGACTCGTCCTCGTGATGCTCGGCCTCACCGCAACGAACTTCTACGTTGAGATCGTGCCGCTTCCACCGGCACTGCAGTCAGCCTGGCTCGTCATCCACGTGTTCGTCGCGTCGACAGGCACGGCGCTGTTCGCGCTCGGCTTCGCACTCTCCGTGCTGCAGCTCATCCAGCACCGCCGCGAAACCGGCGGGTCGGACCTCTCCAAGCTCAAACTCAAGTTCATTGCGACGCTCCCGTCGTCCGCCCGGCTCGAGAACCTCGCGTACCGCGCGAACATCGTCGCGTTCATCCTCTGGACCTTCACCCTGATCGCCGGAGCCATCTGGGCCGAGCGCGCATGGGGACGCTACTGGGGCTGGGACACCAAAGAGGTGTGGACCTTCATCATCTGGGTCATCTACGCCGGATACATCCACGCCCGTGCAACCCGCGGCTGGCAGGGCGCCCGTTCGGCCTGGTTGTCCATCATCGGCTTCGTGGCCGTGATCTTCAACTTCTCGATCGTGAACCTGTTCTTCAAGGGTCTGCACGCCTACTCGGGCCTGTAGCCCCGGCTCTGCAGCGTTCGGCGAGGCAGCGCCTCCGAGCGCTGCAGCGACCGTGCGGCAGCGCCGTTTGTGCAGCCGCATCGAGCGCTACGGGAGCGTCGGCGTTGACTCCGACTCAGCGAGTACGGCGTAGCAGCGAGACACTCGCTCGAGCCACCACTCGCGGCGAGCGGGCGACGCTTCATAGCCGTCGATGAGCCGGGGTGTCGGGGTGACCCGCCGCACGTCGATGGCTCCGCCTGACGCCTGCATCGGGGCATCCGTCACGTCAGCAGACAGCAGCGACGCGGTGCCAAGCCCGCAGTCGTAGTCGAGTTCGGGAATCACCGACGCAAGCCACGCACCCATCGACAGGCCGACCGAGGTGTCGAGAGCACTCGACACGACGACGGGAAGTCCGGCCCGGGCGATGATGTCGAGCGAGCGACGGATACCGCCAAGCGGCTGCGCTTTCAGCACGAGAATGTCAGCGGCACCGGCGCGCGCGACAACGAGTGGGTCCGCGGCCTTGCGCACACTTTCGTCAGCGGCGATCGGCACACCCATGTACTTCGTACGGCGGCGGATTTCGACGAGTTCCTCGACCGTGGTGCACGGTTGCTCGACGTACTCGAGGTCGTATTCGGCGAGGGCGTGGATGGCGTGCTCGGCCTCGTCGATGTTCCAGCCGCCGTTGGCGTCGATGCGAATCCGGGCCTCAGGTCCAAGGAGGTCGCGCACCGCCCGCACCCGAGCAATGTCTTCGGCGAGGCCCTGGCCACGCTCGGCGACCTTGACCTTGGCCGTCCGGCATCCGTCGAATCTCTTGAGGATGCCGGCAACGCGGTCGACGTGAACGGATGGGACCGTCGCATTCACCGGGATGCTTGTGCGCAGGGGGGTGGGCAGGTCACCGAACGCGAACTCGATGGCCGCACGCAGCCAGGTTGCGCTCTCGATGTCGTCGTATTCGACGAACGGGGAGAACTCGCTCCAGCCGTTCGGCCCTTCGAAGAGCAGCGCCTCTCGCTCTTCGATGCCACGGAATCGGGTGGCAAGGGGCAGCGCGACGACGCGCGCTGAGTCGAGGAGATCGTGAAGCTCTGGACGCATGCCTCCAGTCTGGCATTGCTCGGTCGCTCGTTAGGCTGGGAGCCATGACCGTGTCAGAAATTTTCGACGAGACCCAGTGGGCGGATGTCACCGGGTTCGATTCCCTCACCGACGTGACGTACCACCACGACACGACGGGTCGCATCGCCCGGGTGGCATTCAACCGCCCGGAGGTGCGCAACGCGTTCCGCCCGCACACCGTCGACGAGCTTTATCGGGTGCTCGAAGACGCCCGCGTGAACTCCCGCATCGGCGTCGTGCTGCTCACCGGAAACGGCCCGAGCCCGAAGGACGGCGGCTGGGCGTTCTGCTCCGGCGGTGACCAGCGCATCCGCGGCCGTGACGGCTACAAGTATTCCGACACTGAATCGGCCGGGGGAGTCGATCCCGCACGCGGCGGGCGTCTCCACATCCTCGAGGTGCAGCGCCTCATTCGGTTCATGCCGAAGGTCGTCATCGCCGTCGTGCCCGGCTGGGCTGCCGGTGGCGGTCACTCGCTGCACGTCGTCTGTGACCTCACGATCGCGAGCCGTGAACACGGCAAGTTCAAACAGACGGATGCCGACGTCGGCTCCTTCGACGCCGGTTACGGAAGCGCGTACTTCGCGCGCCAGATCGGCCAGAAGTTTGCGCGGGAGATCTTCTTCCTCGCCGAGGAGTACTCGGCGGAGCGCGCGTACCAGATGGGTGCGGTCAACGCCGTTGTGCCGCACGAGGAGCTTGAGTCGACGGCGCTCGACTGGGCCCGGACCATTCTGGGGAAGTCACCGACCGCCATCCGCATGCTCAAGTTCGCGTTCAACGCCGTCGACGACGGGATGGTCGGCCAGCAGGTGTTCGCCGGTGAGGCAACCCGACTGGCGTACGGAACCGACGAAGCCGTCGAGGGACGCGACGCGTTCCTCGAGAAGCGGGAGCCCGACTGGGGTCCGTACCCCTGGCAGTACTGAGGGTTCGGGTCACTCAGATTTTCGTTGGAAGTTCGTGATCGGCACCGAAACGGCGGTGAAGGGGCCATACTGACCCCGAGGGCCCATCCGGTCTGCGTCTGCACGACACGAGCAACGGAGAACGAGATGACCGCAACATCCGCACGCCAATCCACGGGGACAGCTCACGAGGTCCCGCCAGCAGACCCGCTGACCGGTTCGGGACGCTTTGCCCGTCCGTCGCTGGCGGTTCTCCGAATTGCCACCGGGTTTATTTTTCTCTGGGCATTTCTCGACAAGACATTCGGCTTGGCGTTCTCGACGCCCTCGGAACGTGCCTGGACTAACGGAGGCACGCCGAGCCAGGGCTTCCTGGCCAGTGATGCCGTCACCGGGCCGCTGAAGTCGTTCTTCGCCGGCATCGCCAGCCCTCTGACCGACGTCCTGTTTATGGCTGCCATGCTCGGCATCGGACTTGCCGTCCTGCTCGGCATCGGACTGCGGGTCAGTGCCGTCGCTGGGTCACTCGTTATGGTGCTCATGTACCTCGCCGAGTGGCCGTTCACACCTCATACGGCGTCGACCAACCCGCTGGTCGATTACCACATCATCTACGCCCTCGTTCTGATCGTCGTCGCTGCGACCTCCGCCGGTGACACGTGGGGCCTCGGGAAAGCGTGGAAATCGCTGCCGCTGGTGCGCAAGAACCCCTGGCTCGAATAGGACACACCGTTTGCCGGGCAGCATCCGCTTGTGCCCGGCAATCCCCGCTGGCTTCCGTGGGACCTTTGCACCGTGACAGACCCGGTGCACCGGCGCATACTGTGCGCACGGGCCGTCTGGCCCGCGTCTCGCGACACGAGCACAGGAGGACGAGATGACCGCAACACCCGCACATAAGAATGGCGTTCGTGAAGTTCCACTGAACGGCCGGACCCATGGTGACGGACTTGGCCGGTCGGCCGGTCCGGCGCTGGCACTGCTTCGGCTCGCTCTGGGCTGGATCTTCCTTTGGGCGTTTCTCGACAAGACGTTCGGGCTCGGGTTTTCGACTCCGGCCGAACGCGCCTGGGTCAGCGGCGGTGCACCCAGCCAGGGGTTCCTCAAAAGCGACGCTGTCCGAGGGCCGCTGAAAGACTTCTTTGCCAGCATCGCCAGCCCCGTGAGCGACTGGCTGTTCATGCTCGCCATGCTTGGGCTCGGCGTCGCGCTGATGGTCGGAATCGGGCTGCGTGTCAGCGCCGTCGTCTGCACTTTCGTCATGCTGCTCATGTATCTCGCTGAGTGGCCGTTCACGCCCAACTCGGGATCGACCAACCCCCTCGTGGATTACCACATCATCTACGCGCTTGCCAGCATCGTGATCGCCGCGACCTACGCCGGTGACTACTGGGGCGCCGGCCGCCCGTGGCGGAAGCTGTCGCTGGTACAGAAGAACCGGTGGCTCATCTGATCGCGATCGAGTGAAGCGACGCGTCGCCGGCTCTGTGCGGGCTGTGGCGCGTCGCTTCATCGTGAGGACGTGCGCATCGCCGGGTTCGCTCAGCCCTGCCGCAGCCTTAACCTCGCGCCTACACTGAGACCATGACGAGGCCACTCACCCGCGTGTCGGCGGCCGACCCGCTCGACCTGATGGTCGAGGTGCGGCGAGCACTTGACCGGTCCGGCCCGGCTATCACGCCGGTCAGCGCCGATGCCGACCGACCGTTGGGGCCGACGGGTGAGGACGTGCCACAGCCCGTTGGAGTCGTCGTTGAAACGTCAGGCTCGACGGGGGTGCCCAAGCGGGTCGCCGTGAGTTGCGATGCCCTCCTCGCGAGCGCAGCTGCATCCGCAACCGTGCTGGACGGGCAGGGGCAGTGGCTGCTCGCTCTCCCCGCCCACTACATCGCCGGCATCCAGGTGCTCGTCCGCTCCATCGCAGCGGGAACCACACCGCTCACGCTTCCTGCGGGGCGATTCGATCCGGTCGCATTTGCCGACGCGTCGAAACACCTCTCAGCCGAGCGCCACTACACCTCGCTCGTGCCGATTCAGCTCTCGCGGCTCCTCGAATCCCGTGCCGGACTGCTCGCTCTTCGCCGGTTTGACGGCATCCTCGTCGGAGGTCAGGCAATGCCGCAGCCGCTTCTCGCCCGGGTCGAACAGCTCGGACTCCCCGTCTATCGCACCTACGGGTCAAGCGAGACCTCTGGTGGATGCGTCTACAACGGCGTTCCCCTGCCGGGCGTGCACGTTCGCATCGTCGACGGCGCTATTGAGCTCGCGGGTCCCATGCTTGCGGAGGGATACCTCGGCGACGAAGCGCTCACGTCGAAGGCCTTCGTCGTCGACGACGGCTTGCGCTGGTACCGCACGGGCGACCTCGGCGAGTTCGAGGACGGCGTGCTTCGGGTGACCGGACGGGCTGACAACGTCATCGTCTCCGGTGGTGTCAACGTCTCCCTCGATCGGGTGGAACGGGTGGTCCGTGGCATGCCCGATCTCGCCGAATCGGTCGTTGTTCCCGTCGCGGACGACCGATGGGGCGAGGTGCCCGTCGTCGTGACCGTCGGCCGGCACCCTGAACTGTCGGACATCGCGGATGCTGTCGCCTCCGCCCTCGGAAAACCCGCACGACCCGCGCATGTCGTTCGGCTCGATTCACTGCCGGTGTTGCCGTCGGGAAAGCCCGACCGGCTGGCGATCGTGGCGATCGTCGCCGTTCGAATTGGTTCAGAGGACGCGCAGACCGCGATTCCCTAGCGCAGAACCTTGAGCGTCTGCTTGTGGCCCACGCATAAGAGGTGGGCGGGACCACCGGTCCCGGCCACTTCGCAATGCCACTCAGGCGTTCGTGCCGCCCGTCGCGCCCGCCGACTCCGACACCTGCAGCGTGTCCTGGTCCTCGTTTGCGAGAGTCACCTCGATCTTGCGTGGCTTCGCCCGCTCTGACACCGGGATCATCACGCG
>JAZQRG010000485.1:0-4982 GCA_045629445.1 Mycetocola sp.
CGGTCTCGCCGCCGATGAAGCGAACCGGCACCTCGACAGCGTGATGGCGTTGTTCACAGCGGCCAAGCGGTTTGTCGAACGCAACCCGACTGAACCAGCCGGCCGTTTCATCGACGAGGTGCTCGCATCGGAAGTCCCCGAGGACTCCCTCACGCCGCAGGCCGCCGGTGATGCGGTCTTCGTCGGCACCCCGAGCGGTGTCGTCGGTGCTGAATTCGATGTGGTCGTCCTTGCCGGGCTTCAGGACGGCGCGTGGCCCAACCCGCAAGTTCGCGGCACCCTCCTCTACCCCCAGCAGTTGAGCCACGTCGTCGCTGGGCTCCCGGTCGCCGACATCGACGCGCGCGCCGAAGTGCTCTCCGACGAACTCCGCATGTTCGCCCTCGCTGTGTCACGTGCACGGCACCAGGTGGTGTTCAGCGCGACCGTCAACGACGACGAACAGCCGTCAGCGTTCCTGCGGTTCCCGGCCATCCGCGACGGTCAGCTTCGCTCGGCGGCCGACCAGCGGCATCCGTTGTCACTTCGCGGGATGGTCGGTGTCCTGCGCAGGCGACTGGCTACGACAGGCGACCCGGCGGCCGCTGCAGCGCTCGCCAGACTCGCGAGCGAGCGCGTGCCTGGCGCTGACCCGGGGGAGTGGTACGGCCTGCTCGACCCGTCGACGACCGAACCGCTCGTCGACCTCAGCGACCCCGACGCCAGGGTCTCGGTGTCGCCATCCAAGCTCGAGACATTCGAGAAGTCACCGCTTGCCTGGTTCATCGACACCATGGCAGCGGCTCCGTCCGGGCTCGCGGCCGGCATCGGTACGGTCGTGCACGCGGCCATGGAGCACGCTGGCCACATTCCTGCCGGAGAAATCACCCCGGCCGACGTCACCGTCGAGGCGCTGTGGGAACAGATCGACGCCCACTGGTCCGAGCTGTACTTCGAGTCGCCGTGGCTCGCCGAGCGTCAGCGTCGAACGACCCACAAACTCGTCGAGGGTCTCAGCCAGTACCTCACCGATTTCCTCACCGCCGGCAGCGAGACCATCAGCGCCGAAGGCACATTCGCTGTCGAACTCGGCCAGGTCACCCTCTCCGGCAAAATCGACAGGGTCGAACGGATGCCTAACGGCGACGTCGTCATCGTCGACCTCAAGACAGGCAAGAACGCTCCCACCAAATCTCAGGTTGCGCTCAACCCGCAACTCGGCGGATACCAGCTCGCCCTCGCAGCCAGCGCCATCGAGGGCACGACCGCCGAGGACTCCTCGGGTGGCGCAGCCCTGCTCTACGTATCGGGCGGCGCGCGTGGGAAGAACTACAAGGTCCTTGCGCAAGAACCGATGACCGACGAGCAGCGCACCGAGTTTGCCGAGCGCGTCGTGCAGGCGGGCCACGGGATGGCGGCTGGCGAGTTTCTCGGCGTGCAGGACCTTGACGAACGAGACCCGAAGGCAGGCTTCATGTACCGCATCCACCTCGTCGCGGCGGTGAGCGCATGACGCACACACCCCGCTACTCTGCCCGTGACATCGCGACGCTCCTCGAACTGCCGCCACCGACAGACGAGCAGGTCGCCGTCATCGAGGCGCCCCTCCGTCCGGCTCTCGTCGTCGCGGGAGCGGGCAGCGGCAAGACCGAGACCATGGCGAATCGCATCGTGTGGCTGCTGGCCAACGGCTACCTGCGCGTGCCCGAGATCCTCGGCCTCACCTTCACCCGGAAGGCAGCGGGTGAGCTGGCCACCCGGGTTCGCGAGCGGATCGCACAGCTTCAGGACGCGATCGCCGACGACGACCAGGCCGCAGAGATCGATGTGCTCGAAGCGCCATCGATCGCGACCTACAACTCGTTCGCGAGCAGCCTGTTTCGTGAGTACGCCCGGCTCATCGGTCGTGAACCAGACCAGACCGTCATCACCGAGGCATCCGCATGGCGCCTCGCTCGCGGCCTCGTGGTCGGAAGCACCGACGAACGGCTCCCCGGCATCGACAAGAGCGTCGACCAGCTCACCGCCGCCGTCATCTCGCTGAGTCACGCGCTGAGCGACAACGATGCAGCGAACCAGGCGGATGCCGTGCGCCGCTTCTCCGAGGAATTCCACGACCTCGTCAGCCTCGATATCCATGACGGCAGCCGATCCAAGAAGACACCGTTCACCTCGGTCGTCGACGCGGTCCGCGACGTCGATGCGCTCGGAGTGCTGCTCGATCTCGCCGGGCGGTTCGCCGCTGAAAAAGAGCGCAAGGGATTCATGGAGTTCAGCGACCAGGTCACCCTGGCGCTCGAGATCTGCCGGCGGGTGCCGCGGGTCATCGATGAGTACCGCTCGAGGTTCAAGGTGGTCATCCTTGACGAGTACCAGGACACCGCTGTCGTTCAGACCGACCTGCTCGCGATGCTGTTCTCCGGGCACGCCGTGATGGCTGTCGGTGACCCCAACCAGTCCATCTACGGCTGGCGGGGAGCCTCGAGCGCCAACCTTGCCCGGTTCGCCGAGGACTTCGGCGGCAGCGAGGGTGCCGGGACCTACGCTCTGTCAACAAGCTGGCGCAACTCCGCGCGAGTTCTCGATGCCGCCAATGCCATCGTCGCCCCGCTCCCCGTGAGCGCATCAGTGCCGGTCGAGCAGCTCACCTCTCCCTCGTGGGCGGGCGACGGTGAGGTGAAGGTTGTCTTCCCCGAGACCGTGACCGACGAAGCCGATGTCGTCGCCGGATGGCTCGCCTCCGAGCTGTCGCGCCCAGCGGGTAACGGGTCCAGGCGAACAGCGGCGCTGCTCTGCCGCTCGCTCAAGAACGTGACGGTCTTCACCGAGGCGCTGTCGCGCCACAAGGTACCCTTCCACATCCTCGGTGTCGCCGGCCTGCTCGAGCAGCCCGTCATCGTCGACCTTGTGTGTGCGCTCCGGGTGCTCAACGATCCCACCGCCGGCAGCGAGCTGATCCGTCTGCTCACCGGTGCGCGCTGGCGGATTGGGGCCCGTGACATTCAGGCGCTCAGTTCACTCGCTCGGTGGCTCGCCGACCGCGACCTGTCGCAGCAGCCCATCGCCGCCGAGGTCAAGCAGAAACTCTTCGAATCGGCTGCGTCCGACGACGGAAAGTCGATCGTCGACGCCCTCGACTTCCTGCAGAACGCGCCCGCAGGGCACAAGGCGCTTCAGCAGTTCAGCGAGACCGGGCTCGAGCGCATGAAGGCCGCGGCCCGGCAGCTCACCGTGCTGCGCCGACGTTCAGGACTCGACCTCTACGACCTCGTCAACCTTGTGGTGCAGGAGTTCCTGCTCGACGTCGAAGTCGCCGCGAACGCCCACGCGCCGCTCGGCCAGCCGAGCCTCGACGAGTTCACCGAGCAGATCTCCTCCTACCTGTCCATCGACGAGAACGGTTCGCTCGGGTCGTTCCTGTCCTGGCTCGCCGACGCCGAACAGCGGGAGAATCTCAGCCCGCGCGCCGAAGATCCCGAGCCCGGCACGGTTCAGATCCTCACCATCCACGGCTCGAAGGGTCTCGAGTGGGACAGCGTCGTCGTGCCGCGCATGGTGGCGGGGGAGTTGCCGTCACCGCTGCGAAGTAAACGGGGCTGGACCGCGTTCGGCGAGCTTCCCTTTGAGTTCCGCGGCGACCGGCATGAGCTCCCGGTGTTCGCCTGGCGTGGCGCCGCTACCCAGGCCGACGTCGACGACGCCTACGTGCAGTTCGGCGAGGAGCTTGAGGCGCGGAATGATGCTGAACAGCGGAGGCTCGCCTATGTCGCTGTGACCCGCGCGAAAGACGCACTGCTCGTCACCGGGTCGTTCTGGGCATCCCAGAAACAGCCGCGTGGGCCCGGGTCCTTCCTCCGCGAGATCGTCGCCGCCGTTCCCTCGAGCTGTTCCGACCTGCCCGAGAGCCCGCAGGCCGAGGAGAACCCGCTCGCCGCCGACGAGAAGTTCGTGGTCTGGCCGTTGAACCCCCTCGGCGCGCGGGCTGACGCTGTGCACGCTGCGGCCGATGCTGTTCGTCAGGCTGATCCGATGACCCACACGCCATGGTCTGGCGACATCGAACTGCTGCTCGCCGAACGGCGCCGTCGCATGCACGCGGAGGAGTTCGTGCCGATGCCCGACCGCGTTCCGGCGCCCAAGTTCAAGGACTACGTGACGGATGCCGCTGCGCTCGCAACCAGGATGCGTCGCCCGCTCCCGGAAAAGCCGTACCGCCAGACACGCCTCGGCACTCTCTTCCACAGCTGGGTCGAGGAGCGATCGGGGATTGCCGGCGGCCAGGAAAGCCTGGATTCAGACCGGTTCGAGATGGATCTCGACCCGGAGTCGGGCACAGGACTCAGCGAGGGCACGCTCATGCCCGTTGAACAGCAGGAGCTCGAGGCGCTTGAGACGCTCCAGCGCACCTTCGAGGCATCCGAGTGGGCCGACCTCGCGCCGATCGACGTGGAACGCGAGATCAACTTTGTGCTCGAGGGGCAGATCATCATTTGCAAGCTCGACGCCGTGTACGAACGCAACGGTCGGTTCCAGATCGTTGACTGGAAGACCGGCCGTGCTCCCAAGACCGCCGCTGAACTCGACGATCGTCAGTTCCAGCTTGCGCTGTACCGGCAGGCGTACGCCGAGTGGAAGGGGGTCGACGCTGAACTCATCGACGCCGTCTTCTACTACGTCGCTGACGACCTCGTGCTGAGGCCGGAGAACCTCTACTCAGCCGAAGAGCTGGGGCGTCGCTGGGTCAGCGGAGTGATCTCGCCGGATTCGGCGGCCTCAAGCGTGGAGAAGTCCAGCTCGGCGGTGTAGGCGTCGTTTCCTTCGGGGCTCTCGGTGCCTGCCTTGTCGGTGCTTCTCTTGTCGGTGTTGTCCTCGTCTGTGCCAGCCCGGCCTGCGGCTGCGCGAGCGCGTTCGAGACCGCTGAGGTCAATTGGTCCGGTCTCGATAGCATCCGTGTTGTTCTGGCTGCCCGCACCGTCGGAATCGGAATCTTCTTCGGCAAGCGC
>JAZQRG010000486.1:0-3168 GCA_045629445.1 Mycetocola sp.
GAAGCACTTCACCGCGCCGGATGGAACGCTCACGACGGCGGTCGATCACGTCTCGTTCACGCTCGGCCGGGGTGAGACGCTCGGCGTCGTCGGTGAGTCCGGCTCGGGCAAATCGACCACAGCTCGCATCGCGCTCGCGCTGGAAAAAGCGGATGCCGGAACGGTGCGCCTGCTCGGTCAGGACTGGTCTTCGGTGCCCGAAACCCGGCGCCGTCGGCTGCGGAAGCAGATCTCGGTGGTCTACCAGGACCCGCTGAGCTCATTCGACCCGCGCTGGAACACCGAGCGCATCCTGCTCGACAGCCTGCCCGCCGGTGCGTTTCCGACCGCTGCCGCTCGCCGGGAGCGCGTGCTCGCCCTGCTCGCCCAGGTTGGCTTGCCCGACAGTGTGCTGCACCGATTTCCACTGCAGCTGTCTGGCGGGCAGCGTCAGAGGGTCGCAATCGCGCGCGCCCTCGCCCCGTCGCCGTCGATCGTTGTGCTCGATGAGGCGGTGTCCGCGCTCGACGTGTCGATCCAGGCGCAGATCCTCGACCTCCTCGTCGACCTGCAGAAGCAGTTCGGGCTGAGCTACCTGTTCATTTCGCACGACCTCGGCGTGATCAGCCACCTCAGCGACCGGGTGCTCGTGATGAAGGACGGTGTCGTCGTTGAGAGCGGGGATGCCGACCAGATCTTCACGCGTCCGGCCCACCCGTACACCCAGGAACTGCTCGGCGCGCTGCCGAGTCTCGACGAGGATCACGCCGTCGCCGTGGCATCCGTTTCGCCAGTTCCATCCGTTTCGTCGGAGCAATCCGTGCCGTCCGTGGCATCCGTCACCTCAGCCACCCCAGAAGGAACACTATGAGCACCCCGCGCAAGCCACTGCACTTCAACGCGTTCGTGATGAACACGAACTCGCACATCAACCACGGCCAGTGGCGACGGCCGGATGCGCAACAGACCGAGTTCAACGACGTGAACACGTGGATTGAGCTCGCTCGCCTGCTGGAGGACGCCAAGTTCGACGCCATGTTCTTCGCGGATGTGTCCGGGCACTACGGGGATGCCGACGCGGACTACGAGGTGTACGTGCGGCACGGGCTGCAGATTCCGAGCAACGACCCCACCGTGCTGCTTGGTGCGCTCGCGGTCGTCACCGAGAACATCGGGCTCGCGCTGACCTCGAACGTTATGCAGAACCATCCGTTCAATTTCGCCCGCCAGGTGTCGACGCTCGACCACATCTCGAACGGGCGGATCGCCTGGAACATCGTCACGGGGACGCAAGACAACGGGGCGCGCAACTACGGCCTGCCGAAGCTCACCGACCACGCCGAGCGGTACCGCTGGGCGGAGGAGTACGTCGATGTGACCTACAAGCTCTGGGAGGGCTCGTGGGATGAGGGCGCGCTGCTCAAGGACAAGGAGCAGGGTCTGTACTCAGACCCGAGCAAGGTACACAAGATCTACCACGAGGGGCCCCGCTACCGGGTCGAGGGGCCGCACCTGCCGTCGCCATCGCCGCAGCGCACGCCGCTGCTCTTCCAGGCCGGGTCGTCAGGGTCGGGGCTCGCGTTTGCGGCTCGCAATGCCGAAGCCGTGTTCATCATCTCGCCGACGCCTGAGGCGGCCGGCGCCCAGATCGCCGAGACCCGCCGGCTCGCGGTTGAGGCGGGGCGTAACCCCGATGACATCAAGTTCTTCCCCGGGCTGAGCTTCATCATCGGCGACACGGAGGACGAAGCGCAGGAGAAGGCGCGCGAGTACGACCGGTATGTGAGCGTCGAGGGATTCCTCGCGCACTCAGCGATGGTCGACAGCGACGGGCGGGTCTACGACCCCGAGACGCCGATCAAGGACATCGACACCAACACGACGAAGGGGTTCCTCGAGTGGGCGGCAATCGCGATTCCCGACCGCGAGCCCACCCTCGGCGACCTCGTGCGGCAGCGGGCCAACATCAACCGCGTTGTCGGAACGCCCGAGCAGATCGCCGATGAGCTGGAGCGGTGGCAGGACGCGGGCGTCGACGGCATCAACGTGATCAACTGGGTGATCCCCGGCTCGTTCGCCGAGTTCGCCGACAAGGTGCTTCCGGTGCTGCGGGAGCGCGGGCTGGCCCAGTCGGAGTACGCACCGGGCACCCTGCGCGAGAAGCTCTTCGGCCAGCCGCGGCTCAACGAGCGCCACCCGGCCGCCGCATACCGCGGCGCGTTCGCAGCGGGGCCGACGACCTGGAATGAGGCCGACGAGCGGCGTCGTGCCGAGGCGTCGGATCAGGCAGAGGCCGAGCCGGCCGTCGCACACTAGGCGCGCGCACGTCCTCGCTGCGCGAACTTCCCTGGACTCTGGCTCCGGGGCTCCGGCCGGGGCGCAGCGTGGCTTCGGGCGGAAAATCACGGGGTGCAGCGCCTAGAGGAGCTTCAAACCCAGGATTTTCCGCCCGAAACTCGGCCTACAGCGTGGTGCCTTCGAGTTGCCACACGGCAAAGACGGGGCCAGCAGCGGACAGACGGATGCCGTCAGCATCCGTCGACAGCGCGGCAGAGCCGAACAGCCGGGTGGCTGACGGGACGCTCGCGACGGCATCCGCGTGGAGCGAGACGTCGAAATCGGCGCGTGCCGCCACCACGAGGATGCTCTCCAACGCATCTTCACGGACGAAGACGAGCACATCGTCGCCGACGTGGAGCCAGCGCATCCCGCCGCCGTTGAGCGCCGAGTGCGAACGGCGCAAGCCGATGAGCGCCGCGTACAGGTCGATGCGCTCCCCGGCCTCGTCGGCCCGTGACCACGGCATCGGAGTGCGGGAGTGCTCACCGTCGATGCCGGTCAGCCCGAACTCGTCGCCCGCGAAGACCACCGGAATCCCCGGCAACGTCATCGACAGGCCGAGCGCGACCGGGAACACACCGGGAAGGGCGTGCGACGCGAATCGCGGAGTGTCGTGGGTGTCGAGCGCGTTCATCGTCGCGAGCCGGGTCTGCCACGGGAAGCCGGCAGAGAACTGCCGGTGCGCCCGGTAGAACTGCTGCCCGGTGTACGTCGGCATGGTGGACATATTCATGCCGAGCCCGCCGCCCGCGGGCGTGTCCGGTTCGCTCAGCCAACCCCAGAGCGGCCGGGTGAAGTTGGCATAGGTCATCGCGCCGTGCCACGCACCACTCTGGAAGTCGATCGAGG
>JAZQRG010000487.1:0-3019 GCA_045629445.1 Mycetocola sp.
ATGCTGCTCTCTGCGAGCTATGTCCTGCTGACGCTCGGCGGCACCGGCGCGCGTATCCGCGCCGGCGTCACGTACATCATCGTCAGCCTGACCTCGTCGATCATCTTCCTCGCGTCGATCGCCTTCATCTACGCGGCGACAGGAACTGTGACGATCGCGCTGATCGCCGAACGCGTCCGCGACCTGCCGATGGATGTCCAGCTCATCCTCTGTGTCTCGCTCCTCGTCGCGTTCTGCGTCAAGGCGGCGGTCTTCCCGATGTCGTTCTGGCTGCCGGACTCCTATCCAACGGCACCGGCCCCTGTCACGGCGGTGTTCGCCGGTTTGCTGACCAAGGTCGGCGTCTACGCCATCATCCGTACCGACACCGTCATGTTCACCGACGTGAACATCGACATTCCTCTCATGGTCATCGCTCTGCTGACCCTGCTCATCGGCGTCCTCGGTGCGCTCGCGCAAGCGGATATCAAACGACTGCTGTCATTCACCCTCGTCAGCCACATCGGCTACATGATCTTCGGCATCGCTATCGGGAGCCAGGCGGCTCTCGCGGCGACGATTTTCTACATCATCCACCACATCACGGTTCAAACCACCCTGTTCCTCGCAACGGGCCTGGTTGAGCGAATCGGCGGAACAACGTCGATCAACCGGCTTGGCGGCATTCTCAAGGCCTCGCCATTCGTGTCGGTCCTGTTCTTCATCGGTGCGATGAACCTCGGCGGCATTCCTCCGTTCTCCGGATTCCTCGGCAAGATCGGCCTGTTCGAGGCGGGCGTCGAACTCGGCACCCCGATGTCGTACCTGCTCATCGCCGCTGGCGCCCTCACGTCGCTTCTCACCCTCTACGCCCTCGTGAGAGTCTGGAATATGGCGTTCTGGCGATCGGAAAGTGAAGTCGAGGGGTATTCATCACCGATGCTCGACTCGCTGAAAGAGGACCCGGAAGATCGCGGTGTCACCGTGAAGTCCAAGCGGGTTCCCGCACTGATGCTGACGGCGACGTCAGGCATGGTCGTCCTCACCGTGTGCCTCACCGTTTTCGCCGGACCGCTCTTCGATCTCGCCGCACGGACGGCCGGTGATTTCGAGGTGTCATCCACCTATGTCGACGCCGTCTTCCCCGGGGGTGTGGAATGAGCGAGGAATCCGGACACCGCATCAGCGCGCGCAGCCAGCTCGTACTGCTTGGCGGGCTCGTCGTCCTGTGGTGTCTGGTCTGGGGGCAGGTGAACCTGCTCACGGTCCTCACCGGCGTGATCCTCGCGGTTGTCATCTCCCTCCTCTTCTATCTGCCGGCCATTGACCTCAGCGGTCGCGTCAACTTCTGGCATCTCCTGGTGTTCTTCGTGCGGCTGATCATCGACATCTGTCGCGCATCGATCGACGTGGCGTGGCTCGTCATCAACCCGAAGTACAAACCGTCGAGCGCCGTCATCGCGATCCCGCTCGACACTCGAAGCGACCTCATCATGACCTTTACGGCCGAGGCAATCTCCCTCGTCCCCGGGTCAATCGTCGTGGACGTTGACCGTCAGGAATCAGTCCTCTACGTCCACGTCATCAACGTCCGCACCGACGAGGACCTCGACGAGTTCCGCGAGGAGGTCTTCGCGACCGAGAAACGCCTGGTTATGGCGATCGGCTCGACCGACGACGTCTGGCGGGTGCGCCAGCCCAACCACCTGACCCGATCGAACACAGGAGGAGGCTCCTGATGCAGATTGCCATCATCGTCGCCGGGGTACTTTTCAGTATTGGCGCCGTCGCTGCGCTCTACCGGGTGATCCGTGGGCCGAGCCTGCTCGACCGCGTCATCGCCTCGGATGTTTTTGTGGCAACCGTCATGTGCGTTCTCGGCGCAGAAATGGCGTTCAACGGGCACACCGAGACGCTCCCCGTCATCCTCGTGCTCGCGGCGTTCGCGTTCCTTGGTTCGGTGAGCTTTGCCCGGTTCATGGCGAAACAGGATGAGACATGATCTGGGACACCGTTCGGGAAATTGCCACCATCAGCCTCGTTCTGGTGGCCGCGCTGATGAGCGCAGCGGCGGGCATCGGGCTCTTCCGGTTCCCCGATGTGCTCTCGCGACTGCATGCCGCGACGAAACCGCAGATCCTCGGCCTCATGTGCGCGAGCGCCGCGGTTGCCGTGAATGACCCACGGATCGCGACGTTCGCGCTGCTCACGGCGATCATCATCTTCCAGGGACTCACCGCTCCCATCACCGCGCACATGGTTGCCCGGGCTGCCTATCGCTCGAACCACCTGCGCCGTGACCTGCTCATCCGGGACGAGCTCGCCGACAGGGTCGATCGAATCGAGCGGGACCGCGCCGCCGAGGCCGCCGCACAATCGGCGCGCGACAAGCCAGACGAACGGTGACCCGAGGCTGGTGACGACCGCCGCCCGGCATCCGTTTCTGTCTCTCTCAGGGGCGTGGAAGATCGGGTGCTGACCGTCGGAGGAGATCGCCGATCGCGTCGGCGACGCCGGCAGGGTCGACGAGCATGTGAAGGTGCCCACCGCTCTGCTGGATCACCGGCCATCCCAGCGACTGTGCCCGCGCGATGTCGCTGGAGTAGGTGGTACCAAAGGCGAGGTATCCGCAGGGGGTCTTGTCCCAGCCCGGTTCGATCGTCAGCGCGCTGCGGAGGAACGCGACCGGGAGCTGAGGCTGTTGTGCCTCGATGTGGAACCGGGTGTGCGGGTCGGGGAAGAGGGTGGTGATGTCTTCGCGATCGAACCAGTCGGTCCAGACCGGGAGCACGCCGTCGTCGTCAGCGAGCTGCTCCACCCGGTCGAGCAGGCTCGAGGGTGCGAGGGGCTGGATTCCGGATGCCACCGGGATCACCGCGTCGACAAAGACGACGGCGACGACCCGGCGGATGTCGATCAGGGCGGGTACGAAGTTGCCCGCGTTGGAATGGGGCACGAGGATCACGTCACGATCGGAGGGGATGGCAGAGGCGTACGCGAGTGTGGCATCCGTTGCCGTCATCGGATCCGCCTCGTCGGC
>JAZQRG010000488.1:0-2506 GCA_045629445.1 Mycetocola sp.
GGTTCTCACCGTCGAGAAGCTCACCGGCATGAGCATTCCGTTCGCAGCTGAGGTGCAATTCAACGGCGTCATCGAACTGTCGAACGCCGTCGGCGGTGTCGACGTGTGTGTCGCTGAACCGATCGACGACGACTACACCCAGACCTACCTCGCCGAGGGCACCCACACTCTCCAGGGCATGGCTGCGCTGCAGTTCCTTCGCACCCGTCACGGCGTCGGCGACGGATCCGACCTCGGTCGCATCAGTAACCAGCAGGTGTTTCTTTCCTCACTGGTCCGCCAGTTGAAGAGCAGCGAGACCCTCACGGACCCGACGAAGCTCTTCGGCATCGCCAAGGCTGCTGCAAGCAACATGACGCTGTCGAACAGCCTGTCGAACATCAACACGATGGTGTCGATCGCGATGGCGCTCAAGAACATTCCGCTCGAGCAGGTCGTCTTCGTTCAATACCCCAACGCCGCGGGAAACAGTGGTGGCCAGAGCGGTGTGCTTCCGCTCAAGACGCCAGCGAAGCAACTGTTCGATGCGCTCGCCACCGACCAGCCGATCACGCTGACCGGCGACACCGGCGTCGGGTCTGTCCTTGACCCGAACGCCCCGGTTACCGATCCACCTCCGGCAGCAGAGTCGCCAGCGCCCGAGGCGCCAGCACCGGATGCCACGACACCGGCAGATCCGGCGACGCCGACAGCCCCACAGGTGGTCGAGCTTCCAAAGACGGTGCAGGGCCAGACCGCAGGCGACTACACCTGCTCAAAGGGAAATAACTAGTTCGGGGGCCGTCTGCTGCCGGGGGCGTGTGCCAACGGCGGTTTAGAGTGGTGCTGTGTCCACGAGCCCCCGACGAGCGCCGATCATGAAACACGGCCAGCAGCCTCGCCGTGGTGCCGTAGCCACGCTGCTCAAGGGTCTCGCCATTGCGCTTGCCGTTGTGCTCGTGAGCGGGGCATCCGTCGCCGGGTGGGTTGTCTACGACCTGGCGTCCAACGTTTCGTCGAACGCCGTCGACATCACCCAGCCGGATGAATCCGGGGCGCCGCTTCCCGCCGTTCCGAACATCGACGCGTTCGAGGGCGGATTCAACATGCTCGTCGTCGGCGCCGACAACGACGAGAATCAGGACAGGAACGCCTACGGCAAGCGTGACATCACGCTCAACGACGTCAACATGCTCCTGCATGTCTCCGAAGACCACACGAACGCCGTTGTGGTCAGCTTCCCGCGGGACCTCGTCATCCCGCAGCCGAAGTGCGTCGACCCGGAGACGGACGAGACGGCGCGGGCCGTTTCGGCCCAAGCGCCCAACGCCTCCTACGAGCGCGGCGGGCTCTCCTGCGTCGTCGCGACGATCTCCGATCTGACCGGACTCGAGATCGAGTACGCCGCTCTGATGTCGTTCGACGCTGTCGTGCAGATGACCAATGCGGTCGGTGGGGTTCCCGTCTGCCTCACCGAGCGGGTGCGCGACAAATACTCCGGGCTCGACCTGCCGGCGGGCACGACGACGATCTCGGGCGCGACGGCGCTCGCATTCCTCCGCACGAGGCACGGCGTCGGAGACGGCAGTGACCTGTCCCGCATCGCGTCGCAGCAGCAGTACATCTCGTCGCTCCTGCGCACCATCAAGAGCAATGACACCCTCACCGACATCACCAAGCTCTACGGCCTCGCCCAGGTGGCTGCCAAGCACGTGAAGCTGTCGACCTCGCTCACGAACGTCACCCGGATGGTCGCGATGGCGCGAACCTTCCAGACGATCGACCTCGATAAGCTCGCGCTCGTTCAGTATCCGGTGGGCGAAGACCCGGATGACCCCAATAAGGTCGTGCCGAACAAGACAGTGGCGAGGACGCTGTTCGATGCGATTGCCGCCGATGAGTCCTTTGCGCCCGACCCGACGGTCAACCGGAACGGCGTTGAGGCGGACCCCAACGCACCGGTGCCACCACCCGTCGCAGGACCGCCGGCCACCGAGCCGCCAGCAACCGAGCCCTCGGATCCCGGCACGGGCGTCACTCCAACACCGACGCCCACATCGAATGTCATCGAGGGTCTCTCGGGCCAGACAGCACTCGAACAGACCTGTTCGGTAGCAAATCGCTAGGTACCGGAGCCCCAGTTTGGGCGGCGATTCGGAAGACGGCAGATCACCCGTTATGATTGAGCCTGTGCATCCGCAAGTCGGCGTGCGCATGGAGACGTCGCATAGTTCGGCCTAGTGCACCACCCTGCTAAGGTGGAGTCCTCGTAAGGGGACCGCGGGTTCAAATCCCGCCGTCTCCGCCACGAAAAACCCTCACTCATCGAGTGGGGGTTTTCGCATTTTGGGCGTCGATGACCGCCGCGGCGGCGCAAGGAAAAAGTGCTGGCTGAAGGATCAACCGGCCGACGGCATCCTTATCCGGGCGCTTTTTCCTTCTGCCGACGTGACGACCCAGGCCGATGGCCGGCGGGTTTCTTCAGGGAGTCCCCACCCGCCCTGTGCAAGACTGGGCGAACCTTCTG
>JAZQRG010000489.1:0-4842 GCA_045629445.1 Mycetocola sp.
CTCGATGGAGTGAAAAACTCCGTCGTCTTCGGCGAACCCCACCCCCGGCTCGGTTCGCTTGTGTGCGCTGTCATCGAGGCGGAGGATGCGGGCAACCCGCCGACGTCGATGGCCTTGCGCGCTGTCAGCCGCGACCGCCTCAGCGTCGCGCAGATTCCTCGGCGCTGGTACCTCGCGACCGAACTTCCGAGGACGGCGACGGGAAAACCCGCACGCGCACGAATCATTGAGGACGCGATCGCAGAACGGATGCCCCGACTTGCGTGACAGCGTCGCCACAGTGATCGCCGCGCGCCGAACACCGATCGCGACCGTCGGCCAGCGGCCCGCTGGCTCGAGCGTCGACGGGCTCGCCGCGGTGAGCCTCGGAGCGACCCTGGCCGATGCTCGGCGCTCACTCGGGCGCGACGTCCCCATCGGCGACGTCATCCTCGGCAATTGCATGGGACCGGGCGGGAACACGGCACGGGTCGCCTCCCTCGCCGCTGGCATCGACGTCGCGGTTCCTGGCATGACCATCGACCGCCAGTGTGGCTCCGGCCTCGCCGCCGTGCTCGTCGCCGCCGAACAGATCGCAGCGGGCAGCCGGGCGATGCGGCTCGCCGGGGGCGCAGAGAGCGCATCGACAGCACCGACACGCATCGCGTCGCGCGGTGCGTACACCCGGGCGGCGTTCGCGCCCGACGGCTTTCCCGACCCCGACATGGGTCCAGCCGCAGAAGCGCTCGCGGTGTCCCGTGGCATCACCCGTCGGGCACAGGACGCCTACGCCTCGCGCAGCCACGCACGTGCGGTCGCCGGTCGCGACGCGGGACGGTTCGCCGATGAGCTCGTCGCCGTCGGTGATGCTTTCACCGATGACGGCCCGCGAGCGATGAGCCCGGCCGTTCTCGCACGGTTTGCCCCGGTATTCGCGAGCGGTGCCGACGGCACCGTCACGGCAGGAAACTCGTGCCGCATCAGCGATGGAGCCGCAATGGTGGCACTCGTGCCCGACAGCGAGCGAGGTGCGGTGCCTGGACTCGCACTCATCGGCAGCGCGACCGTCGGTTGCGACCCGGCAACCCCGGGGCTCGGGCCAGTGTTCGCGATCGAATCCCTGCTCGCGTCGAGCGGAATCAGCCTCGACGACGTCGAGGCCGTCGAGATCGTCGAGGCATTCGCCGCCCAGGCTCTTGCCGTCCTTTCCGAGCTGGGGCTCGCCTCCGAGACCGGAATCGATGACCGCGTGTGCGCCGACGGCGGCGCTCTCGCCCTCGGCCACCCGTGGGGAGCGAGCGGAGCGGTCAGCGTCGTTCGGCTCTTCTCCCGGCTGGTGCGCGCCGGTCGTCCGGCCGGGACGCTCGGGCTGGCAACCGCCGCGATCGGCGGGGGCATGGGTGTCGCCGCTCTCTTCCGGGTGGTGCGCTGATGACCCGCGAGATCTCACTGTCCGGTGTAAACGTCGACTACGAGAACCGGCGCGCACTGATCGACGTGACCACGAGGCTGGACGCTCACCGAATCGCCGTCATCGGTGCCAATGGATCGGGCAAATCGACCTTCGCCCGGCTCCTCAACGGCCTCGAAACGCCGACATCAGGCTCCGTGCGCGTGCACGGCATCGACCCCGTCCGCCAGGGCAAACAGCTCCGTCGCCGCGTGGGTTTCATCTTCACCAACCCTGACGCCCAAATCGTGATGCCGACGGTGGCAGAAGACGTCGCGTTCTCCCTTCGCGGACGGGGACTGTCGAAATCCGAAATCGCGGAACGCGTGGCATCCGTTCTCGCCGACAATGGACTTGGCGACCACGCCGACGCTCCCGCCCACAGCCTCTCCGGCGGGCAGAAGCAACTTCTCGCGATTTGCTCCGTGCTCGTCAGCGAACCCGAGCTTCTCGTCGCCGACGAACCGACGACGCTGCTCGACGCGGCGAACACCCGACGGATCGCGGACCTCTTCGCCCGCCTTCCGCAGCAGATGGTCCTCGTCACGCACAATCTTCGGCTCGCTGAGCGCTGCGATGTCGTGCTGCTGTTCGAGGACGGCAGGCTGGTTGAGCAGGGTGAGCCAACGGATGTTGTCGGTCGCTATGAGCGGGAGTTTGCGTGATGCAGACCCTGGGCCTCTACCGGCCAGGCTCGAGCGTTCTCCACCGGCTCGGCGCCGGAGCCAAACTGATCGCTCTGTTCGTCCTGGCGCTCGCGGCCAGCGTGCCTCCGCCATCGGTGTGGTTGCTTGGCTCGCTGTCGGTCGTTGTGATCGCGCTGTATCTGATCGCCGGTCTCGGATTGCGAGAGCTGGGACGCCAGGTCGTGATGATCCGCTGGTTGATCCTGCTGGTCACGATCACGGGGCTGCTCTTCCTGCCGCTCGACACCGCGCTCGCGAATGTCACACGGATGGTGCTCGTCATTGTTCTCGCCGGACTGGTCACCCTCACGACCCGCACATCCGCAATACTCGATGCGTTCGAGGTTGCCTTGTCGCCCCTTCGTCGGATCGGGGTCAACCCGCAGCGCATCAGCCTCGTGCTCGCGCTGTCGATCCGCACGGTCCCGGTTATCGCGGGTTTCGCACAGCAACTACGCGATGCCCAGCGGTCGAGGGGAGGACGGGTGAGCATCCGCGCCTTCGTCGTTCCCCTGCTCGTACTTTCCCTGCGTCACTCCGACGACCTTGCCGACGCGCTCGTCGCTCGCGGCGCTGACTGACCGGTCTCCCGCCGGGAGGCTGCCGAGCGCCGTAGAGTTGAGTCGTGACCATCGGCGACTCCCTCACCCTCACCGGACTTCGCGTCCGCGCTCACCACGGCGTCTACGACTTCGAGCGAGAGAATGGGCAGGACTTTCTCATCGACCTCACCATTGGGATGGACCTCCGCAGAGCAGCCGAGAGCGACGACGTTCGCACGACGATTCACTACGGGGAGCTGGCCGAACGCGTTGCCGCCGCCGTGGCATCCGACCCCGTCGACCTCATCGAAACCGTTGCAGAACGGGTCGCAGACATCGCCCTCTCCTATCCGGCCGCCGACAGCGTGCGGGTCACCGTGCACAAACCCGACGCACCGATCCCCGTCCCGTTCAGCGATGTTGCCGTCACCATCGTGAGGTCCGCCGCCTCCCGGTCTGCCGACTCGGCGCCGACAGGAGTTGTCCGCTCATGACCCCGATTCCCAAGCCGCCGATCCACCCGCCGGTGCGCCGTCCGTCCCAGTTGCCCGGCCGCAAGACACCGGTTGTTCTCGCTCTCGGCAGCAACCTCGGAGACCGTGAGGCGACGCTTCAGGCTGGTCTTGAACGGCTCGAAGCAGCGGGCGTTCAGGTGAATGCGGTGTCAGGGTTCCAGGCATCCGTTGCGATCAAGCCGGATGGTCCAGACCCGTCCGCTCCCGGGTACCTCAACGCTGTTGCCCTCGCGACCACCGATCTCAGCCCGCAGGAACTGCTTGCGACCATCCACACCATCGAACGGACCCTTGGACGGGTGCGGGAAGAACACTGGGGCGACCGCACTCTGGACATCGACATCGTGACGTTCGGCTCTCGCATCGTCGCCGAACCTGAGCTCATGATTCCGCATCCTCGTGCAGCGGAACGCGACTTCGTCCTCGAACCGTGGCTCGAACTGGACCCCGATGCCGAGCTGCCAGGTCTCGGTCGGGTCGACGAGCTCATCGCCCGGCTCCGCGCAGCGCAGCAGGCGCAGGCATGACCCGTACGCGCGCGACTCCGCTGATCGGACTCGGCGTCCTCGGCCTGGTCTTCGGCTTCCTGCTCGAGTTCGGCGCGGAGACCCTGGGGGGTTCACTGATCATCGCGCCGATCAGCCTGCCGCTGACGCTCATCGCCATCGGCGCGATCGTTGTCGGCTTCTCGGTCCCGATCCGTCGCGCGGTGACCGGACGATCGAAGAACCCGATCGATCCGTTCCAGGCGCTCCGGATCGTCGTGCTGGCACGGGCGTCGTCACGGGTCGGTGCACTGCTCACCGGTGTGACGCTCGGCGCCCTCATTTATTTCACGACCCGGCCTGTACTGCCCGGAGTAGGCTCGTTGTGGCTGACGATAGGCTCATGCATTGGAGCCGTGCTACTCGCTGTAGCCGGCCTGATTGCCGAATACCTGTGCACACTGCCGAAGGACGATGACGATGACGCACCCGGAGCACCTTCCGCTCGCTGACGATGCGAACGCGCCCGGCCGGATGGATCCGCCGACAGCGCCTCCCGCCGCCGACGTCGAACCGACGCCGTCCCTGATTCCGACCGACCCGCAGAACGACCCGTCTCCTGAGTACCGCGGCGGACCCGTCGCAGACGCTCCGCGCCGACTGGACCTCGCAGACACCGAATGGCGCCGGGTGTCACCCAAGTACATCGTCGTCGACCTGCTCGGCTACGCCATCACAGCGGTGATCGTGCTCATTGCTGCTCTCGTCCTGCAACTCGTTCTCGACCAGCAGTGGGTCTGGTGGGTGGCCGGCCCGGTCATCGCGATCGACGTCGTCTCCGCAGCCCTCGCGCCACGTCGCATCCGTTCGATCGGATACCAGCTCCGCGATGATGACCTCCTCTTCCGCCGCGGCATCATGTGGCAGCGGCTCGTCGCCGTCCCATACGGCCGGATGCAGCTCATCGACATCAACCGCGGGCCCGTTGCCCGTGCGTGTGGGCTCGCCGAACTCAAGTTCGTCACCGCATCCGCCGCGACAGCCATCATCGTCCCAGGGCTGCCGATCGAGGAGGCCGAAAGCCTCCGCGACCACCTCGTTGCCGTCGCCGAAAGCAGACGGACAGGGCTGTGAGCGACGAGCACGGTCCTGTCGGTGTGCCCGAGCGCGCGCCGGAGCCACCCC
>JAZQRG010000490.1:0-3333 GCA_045629445.1 Mycetocola sp.
ACCACCTCGAGGGTGCGAACGACGTCGGTCAGGCGCCCGTCGGTCACGTCGGCGATGAGCAGGCGGATGGAGTTCGTTCCGCAGTCGATGGCGGCTACTCGGGTCACGGGCGGCTCCTGGAAGAGAAGTGGCTGGGCGGGAGACGGTGGGCGGCCACCAGTGCAGATCGGTGCCGAGTGCTGCGGAAGCATCTGCAGCGCTCGCAATGGAACTGTAGCCGCCGATGTTTGGAGCTCACCCAGCGCGAACCCGGCTGACCGCGATTAGGCTGAGCGGGCCATGACCTCAGCACACCCGCAGGACGCGCTCGACTCCGAAACCCGTCGCCTCGTTGGCGCGCTCACCGGTCGCGTGCTCGAGATCGGGGCCGGCTACGGCGAGAATTTCGATCTTCTCGGGCGGGACATCGAGTGGGTCGGCCTCGAACCCAACCCCAAACGGCTCGACGAGCTCGCGTACGAAGCGGACCGCAACGGCCACTCCGCGCCACCGCTGCAGGCGAAGGCCGAGAACATTCCGCTTCCGGATGCCAGTGTCGACGCCGTTCTCGGAACCCTCGTTCTCTGCTCGGTCACCGACACCGACCGCGTGCTCGCCGAGATCACCCGGGTACTCAAGCCGGGCGGCTCGTACGTGTCCGTCGAACACGTTGCAGCACCACGACGCTCCTGGCGACGTGCCGCCCAGCGGATCGCAGCGCCGTTCATGAAGCTCGCGGCCGGCGGCTGTGATCCGGTGCGCGACACGGAGTCGCGCATCCGCTCGTCGGCCCTCGCTATGGCCGAGGTCGAGCACTACGACCTGCCCGGGCCTGTCGGCGTGCCCGTGCCCCTCATCGCCGGTCGCGCTGTAAAACCGGGCGCGCAAGAGGACCGTTCACCGTAGTTCGACCCACTCGGTCGCCCCTATACCACTCACGTGTCGCCCCGATCGCGGTCTTCCGCTCACCGGCCGCGACGGTTAGCGTGGGGTCATGACTGAACACGAGCACGCCAAGCCCAAGGACCGCTCCGCTCACAACGCCGAAGGAAAGCCCGGCCAGCCTGCCGAGGAGCTTCCGGACGGGTCCGGCTCAGACAACCCGAACAAGGGCGACACCGATCGCGACACCGTTTCGGGCGGCCCCGCCGACTAACCACGCCGCACTGGCACACAAACCGGTCACTTTGGTGGCCGGTTTTGTGTCGCTCGGGGCGTGCGCCGCAGGCATCCGTTTGCGTGTGAAGCAGGTGGCGCCGTTGCAGCAGCTTCCAGAGCACTGTTCGCCGGGCTGAACACAAGCCGCGTGATTCAGTGTGCGCAAATGAACTTCACGCCCGCCGTTCAGAGCACTTTCCGCACATTGAACCCAGGGCGTTCGGTTCAGTGTGCGCAAAAGAACCTCACGCGGTTCTTTCGGAGCACTTTCCGCACACCGAACGCAAGCCGCGCCGCTCAGCGCACGCAACACGTAGAGCGGCTCGCCCGCACCTGCCCTCAGCGAACGGATGCCGCCGGCCGGCTCCCCTCGCGGCTTGCTGTCAGTGGCGCGTGAGAGCATTGACATATGACGTCGACCGCTACGCCCCTGGTCGATGTGACCGACATCATCCGACTCGTCGGGAACACAGCCTTCAATCGCGCCGCCGTGTACGCACGGAATGGCGCGGTGCTCAAGGTGAACTGGAACTCCGACACGAACCGGCTGACCGGCAGCGTCCAGGGCACCGGCTTTGAGCCGTACCAGTGCAAAGTGAACCTCTCGGCAGGAGCGAAGAACTACAGCCGCCCCACCTCGAGCACCTGCACCTGCCCGATCGGCGGCGCATGCAAGCACGTCGCTGCAACCCTCCTCGCGAGCAATGCCGCCCGGGTGAAGCAACTCAACGCCGGTGCTGCCGCGGGCGCGAAGACGAGCGCGGAGGGCTGGGCCGAGGAGTCCGCCGTCGAGAACGATCCCTGGCTTGAGCGCCAGATGCGGCAGGCAGACGAGTGGGCGGGAATCGAACACCGCCCGCGCACGCCGGTAAAACCCGCCGGTCCGCCGCAGCCCGCGTGGAAAACCGCGGTGAGCGCCCTCACCGGTGACCCGGCGGCATCCGCCCCTCTCACCCACACCATGATGGGCCTGCAGGTCGAGCTCCGCGGGCAGACGCCGCGCACCAAGCACCGCTGGAATGGCCCGCCCGCCAAGACGGCGACAACCACGAGCGGGCTCAGCGAGTACCGCCTCGGCGTGCGGCCGGTGATCCGCAACGGCAAGGGCAACTGGGTGCGCACCAACGTCGGCTGGAACACCTTCAGCTATCAGGTCAACCGGCTCGGCCTTCACCCCGACCAGCACCGCTGGTTCGGCCAGTTCTCGGCGTTGCACCGCGCCACCCGTGAGGTGTACGTCGGCGGCCAGGAACTCGACTGGCTCTACCTCGACGACTTCCACAGCCCGCTGCTCTGGACCCTGCTCGCCGAGGGCAGGCGCCTCGGCATCGAGATGCTCGGTGCGAAGAAGGATGCCTCGGTCACGATCGGCAGCGAAGCATCCGTCACCCTCGATGCGCGCACCGAGAGCGACGACCTGCGCCTCGAGACCACGCTTGTCATCGACGGCGTCGAGCATCCGGCCTCCGACGCGGGCAGCATCGGCAACCACGGCGTGTACAGCTACGCGCTCGAACCGGCACCGTCGTTCACCCTCGCTCCAACGAAGGCACCGCTGCGCGACGAGCAGCGCCGCCTGCTCGGCCGCCCGTCGACGGTCACGGTCCCCGCCACTGACATCGGCGAGTTCCTCACCGAGTTCTACCCGAAGCTTCGCCGGTCGATCGCGATCACCTCATCAGACGAGACCGTCGCGCTTCCCGAAGTCGAGCCGCCGATCCTCGTCCTCACCGCGAGTTTCGGGCTGAAGCACACTCTCAGCCTCGACTGGGGCTGGGAATACCACGAGGGCAGTTCGGTGCGACGGATGCCGCTGGTCGCGTCGCCGTCAGACGCCAGCCTCCGCGACACCGAGACCGGAACCGCCGTCGCGCAAGCGGCCACCCGCATCCTGCGACCAGCACCGCTCGCCCCGGTCGCGCTGCAGGGCCTCGACGCCGCCGAGTTCACCGACAAGGTGCTGCCCCAGATCGAGGCGACCGACGGCATCCGTGTCGATGTCATCGGTGAACGCCCCGACTACCGCGAGCTCACCGAGACGCCAAAGCTCAAGGTCACGACTGTCGAAACCGACCAGCGTGACTGGTTCGACCTCGGCGTCGTCATCACGATCGACGGTCAGAACATCCCGTTCGGCCCGCTGTTCAAGGCCCTGTCGAAGGGGCAGAAGAAGCTGCTGCTCGTCGACAACAGCTA
>JAZQRG010000491.1:0-5244 GCA_045629445.1 Mycetocola sp.
GCCGGAGACAGGTACGTGCCCGCCTCGATCACCGCAACCCAATCGCCCGGATTCAGGTCACCCCGGCCCCATGTCGAGAACGTGCGACGGTCAACCCCGCCGACAAGCTGCGCCAACAAGTTCTCCGCGAACGTCTTCAGCGCGGCACTCTCGAGCGCCGACTCGGTCCGGTAGGGACGAACGCCCATGCCCGGCTTGCTCCGGTGGCGCGGGTGGGACGTGTCGCCAAGATGCAGGACGTACGGGTCGTACTCGTCGCCCGTGTTCACGACCACGCAGTTGTAGAACGTCGAGAACACCGACTCGGTTGTGACCTGAGTCAGCGTCGCGTTCTCACCATCGGATAGCGACGCCACTGGGGGATGTTGAACGGGGGCTGCGTCGATAGCCACGCGGCCCTCCGCGTCGAAGTGCGGGTAGAGGCCCGCGTCCTGAGCGATCTGGACAATCAGACTCGCGCGAGACACGTCCGTCAGATCGGCAGGAGTGGGTGAACCGTTCGCGTATGCGATGACCTCGATGGTCGGATCTACGGCATGGACGAGCGACCGAATCGCAGTTACCGGGTCGGACCCAGCGGGCACCTCGACGGGAATCGGAGACTCACACTCAGTGAGCTGAGCCCACCGATCGTTCAGTTCCAGCTTGATCGCCTCGGCGCGCTCCTCGGCCGGCCGCTTCGCCAACTGATACACGCCGAACGGTCGAAGCTCACGAACTCCGGCGCCATAATCCCAGCCGTGCCTAATTCGGAAGATCGCACCCGGCGTCGACACGAGTTCCTCGGTGTCCTGCCTCGGCTCACGGATCACTGTCGCCGAAGCCAGCCAGTGCGTCCCGCGAGCCAGCGTCCGCGTGACCTCGAGCGCGGTGTCCTCGATGGTCAACTCGACAGGCTCCCGACCGTCAACCTCGACCGTCAGAACCGCGAGGGGACGGGCGCCACCCTGAAAAGCCGCACGCTCCCAAAGCGACTGGCCCAGCAGCGGCGGCGCACCGAGACTGAGCCCGGCCATCAGATTTCACCCACGAGCAGGTCAAGCCACGTGTGCTGCATCAGGTCGCCCCAAGTCATGCCACGCAACATCAGGTCACCCCATGTCAGCGACGGAGCCAGCATCACTGGAGGCTCAGACACGCGAGTCAGCGGCATTGTGATCTGACGCTTCTGAACACTGCCGATGTCGATAGGCCGCGAAACAGACAAGTCGCCGACCGCATACCAGCCGTCAGGGAGATCCCAGTCGGCACTCGCGGGAGAACGCAACAGGATCGGCGCCTGATCATCAAGCAACGTCAGCAGCTTGTCCCGCTCGGCCGTCGTGTCCACACCAAGAACAAGCGTCCACGCTCCGGCGGAACGAGGGCCCAGCGGAAACACCACAGCCTCACGGCGACCGTTCGGCTGGAACACCGACTGCCGAGCCGCGTACTGGCGCTCGGCGTCCGTCGAAGCCTCGACACCGATGTCCAGCGCGTGCGGATCAGACAGATTCTCAATCGGCATAGACAACGACGGCTGCGACGGGTGGACAAGCCACGCCTCAGGAACATCGAGGGTCGCCGAGGTCGTAGCCGAGAAACGCAACGGCGACGGGGGAGTCTCGACCGCGAAACCACCCAAAGGCGCGTTCGCAACCAGCGTTGAAGTGTCATACCCACCCAGCGGGCGAACCACCGACGAAGACCCCTGCGACAAACGCACCGACCTTCCGTCCGCAGAGAACTGCAACACGACCGGCTGACCAGGACTGCCCGCCAACTTCGTGTCGGTGGTCGCCCTGCCATCGGTCGCCGTGAGACTCAGGCCCGACGTGCCGCTGACTCGCTGGACAGCAGCACCGATAGTTCCCATGCGACCGCCGACACCAATAGCCGTCTCGTCCGCGAACGTGATCCTGAACGCGCCCTGGGTCGGCACGGTTCGCCACAGGGTGCCAGCGGTCAATCGACCACCCGAGAAAGTCGGTGGCGTGATCGGCGACCACCCACCCAGCATCGACCACGTCTCCGTATGGACGACCGACCACCACGTCGCCGTGCTGCCAGTGGCCGTGTACGTCACAGGGGCGCCGAACGACGCCTCATAGTCGTACGTGCGCGTCTGAGTCAGGCCCATCGTCGCAGGCTGCTGACGAATCGGTCGGCCATCGCGGGACACCGGCAGGTCGGGGAACTCGCCACCCTCGGAGTCGAAATCCAGACGGACCCGAGGGGGCGAGTGCTGCGGCTCAGGAGTGGCAGTGATGATCACGTAAGCACTCCTGCCACCGGGGATGGATAACGGTTCTCGCCCTGCTTCACGTAGTTGCTGTGGTCAATCGCCCGAACCGAAACGTTCTTCGAGCCGGTGACAATCGCCGACGCAACCTGCTGCACCGACGCGGGTGCCAACGTCACCGAATTGGCGACCTTCGTCATCGCAGCCGACTGCTGCTTCGACAACGTGCCGCCCGTGGCGACCAAGGCATATGAGCCAGCGACCGAACCCGAGAACTGCCGCGCCTGGTTGTTGATCCGCTTGAACTTGTCCGAGTCATTCAGCAGCGCACGCATCGTCCGGTTCGTGGCACGCGACGGACCGGCCTTGAACAACTGCTCCATCAGCCACGGAGAAGCACCCTTCTTGCGAAGGTCGGACGCCAGCGACGTGAACTCGGCCGAGTCGCGCAGCATGTTCGACAGGGCACGCTCGAGAGACGCAGGCGAACGGAAGGCATCGGAGTCGAAGTCCGACGCGAACGACGACGCAGTCTCGCTGCGCTCCTCCTGCTTGTTGTAGTCGCCAACGGAGCGGAACTTCTTACCCTTGCCGATCCGGCGGCGAATGCCACGCTGCTCAGCAAGTTCGGCCTTCGCCTCGGCCAACTCCTGACGAGCCTCGAGCCGGTCCAGTCCGCGCAGGGCCAGACGCGTCTTACGCTTGCCACCCTTCGGCTTCTTTCCGTACTCCTCGCGCTCGCGCAGCGAACGGTTCAGGTCGCGGACGCGGATACGAAGGCCCGTCAGCTCACGGGCACTGACAGCCTCCTTGAAGCCGCCATCGGCGAATTCGACTGTGCCACCGAGGCGCTGAGCAGCAAGACCCAAGATCGCCCGGTTTCGGGCCTCCTTGCCCGGCTTGCCCGAGATGTACGCTTCCCAAACGGTCTCCTGCTCGGCCCAGCGAATGTCGCCCTTGGAGCCCGAGCGCATCTGCGGAGTGCGGGCCACGTAGTTGCCGCGATCGTCCCAGCCTCCATCGGCGAACGCGCGCACGCCGTTGACGTGAAAACCGCCGTTGGCGTCCGACGTAGTGCCGCCACCGGTCGTGCCCGGGCCGACCCTGCGCTCCGAACGAACAGTCGCGATCGTGACCGTCTTGCCGCGCAACGAGTTGATCGCCCTCTGTGCGTTCGCGACTGCGGCGGACACTAGGTCCTGGGCCGAGAGCACCGGATTGGCCTTCTGCTCGTCAAGGTGGTGCAATCGCTTGAGCACCTTGGCGATGTCAGCACTGGAGTAGTCGAGGGCCGTGAGGACTGTCTCGATCTGCGTGTCGGAGAGCTTGGCGGCCTTCGAGACCTTGACGGCAGTCTTGATTGCCCCCGGGGCGCCCGCCGTCTTGAACTCCGTGACGACGGTCCAGTCTTCGAGGTCGGCACGGAACGCTACGAACCGCGCCAACTCCTCCTGCGAGCCCTTCCATGCCTTCGACAGGTCATTGGCGGCGCCCTTGCCGGCGTCGGCCAACTGCTGCAACATCGCCGCACCGGCCGGGCCCTGCGACACGAGGTAGTCCACCAGCGTCTCGTCGGCGCCCTTACGCAGAGCCTCCGCCGCGTTCTTGCGGAAGTCACGCAACGCCTCAGTCTGCTTCTGCAACTGAGATTCCCAGTTCGACATTGACCCACCGAGGGCCTCGCCAGCCTCAAGGAATGCCGAACCGAGTTGGCTGGCCTCGTCGCGGGCGTTCTGCAACGCCTCGGCCGCCTCCTGTGACATCGGAGCAAGGCCGCCCAGTTCCCCGGACAGGATCTCCACCGCGTCCGACGTGCCCCCCGATGCCTCGGACGCATTACGCAGAACCTCGGTCATGCCGGGGAAGGCGTTAGCAACATCCTTGGCCGAACCGCCCGTGTCGAGCGCCCGGTCCCGCAGTGCCTCGAACGACTTGATCGCATCGTCAGGCTTGTTGCGGGCCATCTTGACCAGCGCCGCGTCCATGTCCTTGATCGCGTTGACCTGGTCGTAAATGATGCCCGAGTTGCCGGTCGACGCGCCCTGACCGCCAGTGCGACGCCACAGGCGCGTCATAAAGTTGTCGTCGGCCCACTTCTCATTGTTCGAGAGCGCCTCGCCGAGCGAGTCGATGTCCTTGCGGAGCGTCTTCGTGGCGCCGCCGAAGTTCTTACCGAACGTCTGCGTGAGATCGCCCGACAGCTTGCCCTTCTTGGCGAAGTCGAGGAGGCTGTCACCGAGCTTGTCGATCTCCTTCGGAGACCGCTTCGTCAGGTTCTCGCCAGCAGCCTGTACGCCCGACAGCACCGCCAGGCCGAGGCCAACCTTGCCGACCCCCGCCACGATGCCCTTGGCGCGTCCACCCGCAAGGCTCAGGCCATCAAAGGCCGCCTTCGCATCCTGAATGGCACCGACCATCTTGATGAGGCCCGCCATCGCGAGCAGCGACACGCCGCCCACGCCAGCAATGGCCGTCGCGCCGCCCTTTACCGGCCCCGGCAGGCTGCCAAAAGCGCCCGCCAGTCCGCCAACCGCGTCAAACAACCCAGCAACCGCAGGCAGCAGGCTGTCGCCCGCGTCGATCGCAGAATCCTTGATCGACGCCCACGCCTGCCTGCCCTTCTGGGCAGTCGTGTTGTAGAACTTGTCGGCCTCCTGCATGAGGGCCGTGTTCTCTTTCCACGCCTTGCTGCCGGTCTCGAGCGATTCCGCGAGCAAGTCCCCCGAAGAGGCCATGCCGATCAGCGCCTGAGAAACACGCACGTCCGACAGGCCGATGTCCCGCAGGACGCCGTAGACATTTCCGCCCTCGGCCTGAACCCGACCAAGACCGTCAACGAACAGCTTGATCGCGCCCGTCGCGTCGTCCTTAAACGCCGTCGCAAAGTCGGACGCCGAAACGCCCGCCGTCTTCGCGAACGCCTCGAGCTTCGACCCGCCCATCTGGGACGCCATCGCCATCCGGGAGATGACGGTCGAAACTGCCGTGCCACCAGCCTCAACATCAATGCCCATCGACGCGAC
>JAZQRG010000492.1:0-7010 GCA_045629445.1 Mycetocola sp.
ATCGCAGCACGCTGGGCGATGTTGTTGACGTTGCCCGAGAGGTGCGACTGCAGGTTCGACAGCGCCTTGATGGCGTCAGCAGGTCCGACCGTCCAGCCGACCCGCCATCCGGTCATCGCGTAGGTTTTCGCGACACCGTTGACGAGCAGCGTCTGATCGGCGAGAGCGGGAACCGCCTCGACGATCGACAGTGCCTTCACGCCGTCGTAGGTGAGGTTCTGATAGATCTCGTCGGTGATCACCCAGAGTCCGTGCTCGAGCGCCCACTCGCCCATGGCCTTCGGCTGCTCGGGGGAGTACACCGCGCCGGTCGGGTTCGACGGCGAGACAAAGAGCAGCACCTTGGTGCGGTCGGTGCGCGCGGCCTCGGGCTGCTCGACGGTGACCTGGTAGCCCTGCGATGCGTCGGCGAACACCTCGACGGCGGCACCGTCGGCGAGGGCGATGACCTCGGGGTACGTCGTCCAGAACGGCGTCGGCACGATGACCTCGTCGCCCGGATTGAGCAGCACCTGGAATGCCTCGTAGACCGACTGCTTGCCGCCGTTGGTGACGAGAACCGAACTCGCGCTCGCCGCGAGACCCGAGTCGCGCAGCGTCTTGGCTGCGATGGCCTCGCGCAGATCCGGCAGGCCGGCCGCCGGGGTGTAGCGATGGTTCTTCTTATCGCTCGCTGCGGCGATGGCCGCCTCGACGATGTGCTGCGGCGTCGCGAAATCGGGCTCGCCAGCGGCGTAGCTGATCACGGGGCGGCCCTGCGCCTGCAGTGCCTTCGCCTTCGAATCGACCTTCAGCGTTGCTGACTCGGCGATCGCGGAAATCTTGGTGGAGAGTCTCGGTGTTGTGCTCACCCTAGAAGGCTACCGCCTGTCGCGCGAGCGTGAAGGTCGCGGCGAACCGCCCCATGAGCGCGGCATTCCCGGCGAGAATCCGGACGATCCCCTGCTCGATCGCGGCGTCGGCGGTGACCTCGCCTGCGATCACCGAACGGATGCCGTTTCCCGCGGAAAAGCGGAGATCGGCGTCGGTGTCATCGGAGGCGCGCGGCGAAATATCGAGGTGCGCTCCATTGACCCGGGCGGTGAGTGAGACGTCACCGATTCGCACACCGTATGCCGTCGGTTCAAACCTGCTGGCGGCATCCGTTCGGAATGCGGACCGGAGGTCGATGGTCAGTGAATCCGCGGTGACAAGGTCGTCCTCAGCCGGTTCGTCCCGGACGCTCAGCCCCCATCTGCCGAGCGCGAGGACGATGCTCTCCAGTTCGCGTCCCGCTTCGGTCAGGTCGTAGACGACCGAGTGATGGAGTGGAGCACGCCGGATGATGCCGTTCTCCTGCAGTTCCTTTAACCGGGTGCTGAGGATGTTGGTGGGGATGCGCGGCAGCCCTGCCTTGAGGTCGGTGTAGCGGCGCGGCCCGACGAGCAGGTCGAGAACGATGAGCAGGGCCCATCGTTCGCCGACCAGCTCGAGGGCGCTCACGAGGCCGCTGTTCTGGCCGTAATTGCGAGCTGTCATGGGTTAGGCGCTATTCACGCCTGCGCGCCCTGCTCCGCCAGATACGCCTCGGGTCCCTTCTCGGCGGCGACGGGCTCCATGTAGAGGAAGCCCAGGATGTTGCCGTCGGGGTCTTCGAGGTCACGTGAGTACATGAACCCATAGTCCTGGGCGGCGCGGGGCTCGGTACCTCCCGCGGCGAGACCCCTCTCGAGCATGGCGTCGACGTCCTCACGGCTGTCGCGGCTGAATGCTGTCGAGGCCTGGGCCGACGTTGTGGTGTCGATGATCTGTTTGTCGGTGAATGTGGCGAAAAATTCATGCGTGAGGAACATGAAGTAGATGTTCGAGTCGACGACGACGCACGCGGCATTCTCGTCGGTGAACAGCGGATTGATCTTCCAGCCGAGGGCCGTGTAGAACGCTTTGCAGCGCTCGAGGTCCGTTGTGGGGAGGTTGACGAAAACGTCGGTCATGACTGTCTCCTTTGACGTTCCGGCGGTGACGGTCACCGTCAAAAGCCATGCTTGCAAAAAGCAAGTAAGTCGTCAAGACCCCCGTTTCTACGGCGTCTCGTCCACCACCGTTGTCGTCACGGCGGTGTAATACTCCACGGTTCCTGCCGGTATTGCGCCCTGCGCGGCGGGGGTGAGCGAGCGTTCGCCGATGAACTGGCCGGTGTCCGGGTCGACGATGATCTCCGGGACCGTGGTGTCGGAGTCGATACTGAAGGCGATGCCGGTGCGCCCGTTCAGCGCAGCATTGCCGTCGGTGATGCGGATGCCCGGCAGCAGCGCCAACGCCCGGTACAGCGTGCTGCGCTGCTCCGCCGCCATCGTGCCGTCGCGGAGCAATTGTGCCGCGTACGAGAGAGCGCCCGCGTCGGTGCCGTCGCCGTACGGCATCTCGTGAAGGAACGCCAGGGCATCCTCCGGGTCGCTCGGCAGAACCGGCTCAGTGATCTCGCCGCCCAGTTCGCGGGCGTGAACGAAGTCTCCGTCCGAATCCCTGACGATGCGGACCACGCCGTTCTCAACCGTGTTTGCCCAGTCGCGCTCGGCTGCGGCCCGCGACGCGCCACCGTAGAACTCCGTTGCTGGCTGCGCGGTCACCCGCTGCACCCAGTCATCTCCGCGACTGGCGGGGACGAACACCTCGGTCATCGATGTCGAGCGGTACGCCGAGTATTCCCCGTCCGCGGCGACCTCGTAGGCGAGGAAAGACTCCTCCGTGGTGATCTTCAGGTACTCGCCATCGCCAACCACCGGGTCGGACACGCTGATCGTCCGGTCCGCAGCGTCCCGCAGCGCCTCCGACGCCTCAGCGGCATCCGGGTTGGGGCTGAACACGACCGTGCCGACCACGAGAGCGGCCGCGAGCGGCACCGCGATGAGCGCCGCAATCAGAGGGCGCCTGGGTGGCTGAGGGGAAACGGGATGCTCAACGGTGTCGACGAGGATGCGTCGGAGAGCGCTGGCTTGTTCGGTACCGAGGGAAGTCATCGGGAATCACTCATTTCGATCGAATCGGTGGTGGGGATATCGCTGGCGGATGCGGCGGCGCACGTCGTCGCCGGCGCCAGCAGTTCAGGGGTGACGTCCTGGCGGAGACGGCTGGCCAGTGTCGTCTTCGCGCGGTGCAGCCGGGACTTCACGGTGCCGAGAGGAACACCGAGCGCGTCGGCGGCCTCGGCTTCGCTGAAGCCCTCGATGACACAGAGAGCGATCACGTCGCGATGGTGCGTCCCGAGTTCGCGGAGGGCCGTCATTGCGGCACCGTCGTCGAGCATCAGTTCGGGCCCGTCCTGCAACTCGGGGCGAGGAACGTGTTCGAGCAGATTTCGGTAGCGTCGAGCGGCCCGCGTGATGTTCTTCGACGAGTGTGACGCGGTCACCAGAAGCCAGGGAAGGAGCGAACCGTTCACAAAACGGACAGTGCCGCGCTTGCGCCATGCCTCGAGAAAGGTGACGCCGACGACGTCCTGGGCATCATCAATCGCCGGTACCAGTGCGAGGCTGTGCCGGTAGATGCGTTGGCTGTGCCTGTCGAAGATGCGGGCGAACGCCTCGCCGTCTCCAGCCAGTACGGCGCGCCACTCGTCGGCGTCGCTCGGGGAATTCGTCATACCTGTAGTGTCCGGCACGCCACGAAAGGTTCCATCAATCCCGGTTTTTCTTAGGCGATCGCACAACGGTCCCCGCACCACCGTGCGGGGACCGTTTATCAGCAGCGACGCGAGCCGCTAGGCCAGGTCGACGAGGAACCGCGAGTACGCACCAACGGTGAGGAACGTCGGGAACTCGTCGCTCAGCGCGACGTCGCGGAACACCTCCGCAGCGTCGTCGAAGCGGTCGCCGTCGAAGCGATCGACCGAGCCGAGCAGCTCACCGAGAATCCTCTCGACCCGGTCGCGGGTGATCGGGGTGCCGTCGTCGGTGCGCACGTCCTGATGGATCCACTGCCAGATCTGCGAGCGGCTGATCTCCGCCGTCGCAGCGTCTTCCATCAGGTTGTCGATGGCCGCAGCTCCGATACCGCGCAGCCAGGATTCGAGGTACCGCACGCCGATCGAAACGTTGTCGCGAAGCCCGGCATCCGTCACCGCACGACCGATGTGCACGTCGAGCAGCTGCGCGGCGGTCACGGTGACGTCGTCGCGCTGCCGGTCGAGCTGGTTCGGGCGCTCGCCGAGGACGGCGTCGAACTCGCCGCGGGCGGTTTCGATCAGGTCGGGGTGGGCGACCCAGGTGCCGTCAAAACCGTCGCCGGCCTCCCGCCTTTTGTCTGCCGAGACCTTCTCGATCGCACGGGCGGTCACCTCGGGGTCCCTGCGGTTGGGGATGAACGCGCTCATTCCGCCGATGGCGTGTGCGCCCCGCTTGTGGCAGGTCTGCACGAGCAGTTCGGTGTATGCCCGCATGAACGGAACGGTCATCGTCACCTCGCTGCGGTCGGGGAGGACGAACCGGGCTCCACGTCCGCGGTAATTCTTGATGATCGAGAAGATGTAATCCCAGCGACCGGCGTTGAGCCCGGCGCAGTGCTCGCGCAGTTCGTAGAGGATCTCGTCCATCTCGAACGCGGCTGGCAGGGTCTCAATGAGCACCGTCGCACGGATGGTTCCGTGCGGGATGCCCGCACGCTCCTCCGAGAAGGAGAACACGTCGTCCCAGAGGCGGGCTTCCTCGCTTGACTCAAGCTTGGCGAGGTAGAAGTACGGTCCGCGGCCCGCGTCGATGAGCGCCTTCGCATTGTGGAAGAAGTACAGGCCAAAGTCGACGAGGCTTCCGGATGCCGCCATCACGTGACCAGCGGAGTCAACGAACCGTAGGTGCTTCTCGACGAGGTGCCAGCCGCGTGGCCGCATCACGATCGTCGGGGTCTCGCCCGTGGTGAGGGTGTATTCCTTGCCCTCGGGGCTGGTGAAGTCGATCTGGCGGCGGATCGCGTCGAACAGCGAGATCTGTCCACCGATGACGTTCGCCCAGGTCGGGCTTGTGGCGTCTTCCTGGTCGGCGAGCCACACCTTCGCGCCCGAGTTGAGCGCATTGATGGCCATCTTGCGGTCGGTCGGTCCGGTGATCTCGACGCGGCGGTCTTCGAGGCCGGGGCCGGCCCCTGCGACGCGCCACGTGGCATCCGCCCGGATGTGAGCGGTGTCATCGCGGAACTTCGGGTCGCGGCCGTTGCCGATCTCGAACCGGCGGCGCATGCGGTCGGCGAGCCGGTCGTGGCGACGCCCGGCGAACCGCTGGTGCAGTTCGGCGAGGAACGCGAGCGCCTCGGGGGTGAGGATTTCGTCGAAGCGGTCGTGCTGCCTGCCGACGACCTCGATGCGGGGTCCGAGAGGCGTTGAGGAGGTGCGCGATGTGGTTGCTGTTGTGCCGGGATCGGCGAGCAGAGTGTTCATGGTGAAATCCCTTCGGGAATCGCCCGGCCGCGCACTGTCGCAAGCGGCCGGGCGGAAAGTGGTTAGTGGAACTGGTCTTCTTCGGTCGAACCGACGAGCGCGAGGGTGGCGCTCGTTGGGTTCAGGGCCGTCGCGATCCGGTCGAAGTAGCCTGTGCCCACTTCGCGCTGGTGCTTGGTCGCGGTGTAGCCGTCTGCCTCCGAGGCAAATTCGGCCTCCTGCAGTTCGACGTATGCGCTCATGGCGCGGTTCTTGTAGTCAGAGGCGAGCGTGAACATCGAGTGGTTCAGCGCGTGGAAACCGGCCAGCGTGATGAACTGGAAGGCGTAGCCCATTGCGGCGAGTTCCTTCTGGAACGTCGCGATCTGCGCGTCGTCGAGGTGGGATTTCCAGTTGAACGACGGCGAGCAGTTGTAGGCAAGTTTCTTGCCGGGGAAGTCCTGGTGAATGCGCTCGGCGAACTTACGCGCAAGCTCGAGGTCTGGCTCCGCCGACTCGACCCAGAGCAGGTCGGCGTACTCGGCGTAGGCGAGGCCACGGGAGATCACCGTGTCGATGCCGTTGTTCACCTCGTAGAACCCCTCGGCGGTGCGGGTTCCGGTGAGGAAGGGTCGGTCGCGCTCGTCGACGTCGCTCGTCAGCAGCGTCGCCGCGAGGGCGTCGGTGCGGGCGATGATGACGCTCGGCACGCCGGCAACGTCGGCGGCGAGCCGAGCAGCATTGAGGGTGCGGATGTGCTGCCCCGTCGGGATGAGCACCTTGCCGCCCATGTGGCCACACTTCTTCTCGCTCGCGAGCTGGTCTTCCCAGTGCACGCCGGCCGCTCCGGCCGCGATCATGGATGCCATCAACTCGTAGGCGTTGAGCGGGCCGCCGAATCCTGCCTCGGCGTCTGCGACGATCGGCGCGAGCCAGTTCACGGTGGTCGTGCCGGTTTCGGCGAACTCGATCTGGTCGGCGCGCAGCAGTGCGTTGTTGATACGGCGGACGACGCTCGGCACCGAGTTGGCCGGGTAGAGCGACTGGTCGGGGTAGGTCTGTCCGGAGAGGTTCGCGTCTGCGGCGACCTGCCAGCCGGAGAGGTAGATGGCCTTGAGGCCGGCACGAACCTGCTGCACCGCCTGGTTGCCGGTGAGCGCGCCGAGGGCCGGCACCCACTCTTCCGAGTGGATCAGGTTCCACAGGTTTTCGGCACCGCGGCGGGCGAGGGTGGCACCTTCACGGACACTGCCGCGGAGCGCGACGACCTCGTCGGCGGTGTAATCGCGGCGGACGCCTTCCCAGCGCGGGTTCGCGTCCCACTCGAGCTGCAATTCGGCGGCGGTCTGGATCTGGTCACCTGGGCGGGTGTTGTCGGTGCTCATCGTCGTGCTCCTTCTGTGGGCGGCTGTGGGTCGGATTCTCGTTTCGGCCGACCGTTCCGAGGTCGTACAGAGAGTCTGTGGGCGCCGCGCGCCGCCCGAACCGGAAAAGTCCGTAGAAAAACGTCGATTCTTCTGGTTGTTGAAAGGAGCGGCGAATGCGACGATGGCACCATGACCAGCACCGCAGCTGACCCACGAACTCTCGCGACTGCCGAGCCCGACGAGGGAACCGTCGACGC